>CBIHRH010000463.1:0-4683 GCA_966212365.1 uncultured Emticicia sp.
GATTAAAATTCGAATTGGAAATATTTAATCATCCGATTTCAACTGTATCTTTTCATTTGTATTCATAAATAAATAATCACTAAATCACACAATCAATTACTTAATATTTTCTTATTTTCACAATCCACTTTCTCACAGTGCCCATATAATAACAAATCGTGCTGAGTTATTTCAAACTGCATCATTTCTCCAATCATTTTCTGAATCTGTTGTAAACGTGGATCGCAGAACTCTTTTACCTGCTGGCAGTCTAAACATATCAGATGATCGTGCTGACGGAAGTTGGCTGCCTTCTCGTATTTGGTTACATTATTGCCAAACTGATTTTTGCGTATCAATCCACATTCCAACAAAACTTCGAGGTTATTATAGATAGTAGCCCTACTTACATATTGTTTTTTATCAACCATTGTTTTGTAGAGATCCTCTGCATCGAAATGATCATGGCGAGAATATATTTCTTCAAGCATCATCATGCGTTCGGTAGTTTTTCTTAGTCCTTTTTCTTCTAAGAAAATAAGAAACTTAGCCACTGCTTTCTCGTAATGTATATCTTTCATTATGCCTCCTTTCCAAAAAAACACCTCTTCAGGTGCGGTGTTAGTACTAAGTCCTGGCTTCAAAACAGGTTCTCTGTAGCAGCGTGGTACAAAGGTAAAGGCTTATTTAGAATTAATCCAAATAAATTTCTGATTTTATTTTTAATTAGTCTAAATAAGCTATACATTTGCAACACCAAATAACCACAGAAAATTTTTTGAATGATGAGTAAACTAACACCCCGAAAAATGAAGTCAATTTTTACAGTATTATTATTTATGTGTAGTGGATGGGTACTGGCTCAAAATGGTACCTTGAAAGGAAAGATTATAACAAGTGATGGTAAGCCTGCCGAATTTGTAAATGTTATTATAAAAGGAGCTAATAAAGGTGCCACTGCTGATATTGAGGGAAATTATCAGATTAACAATTTAAAGGCAGGAGAATATACAGCACAAGCAAGTTTTGTTGGGTTAAAAGCAGAAAACAAAAAATTCACTATCAAAGCAGATGAGACTGTAACGCTTGATTTTGAAATGGAAGTATCGGCTAATCAATTACAGGAAGTAGCTGTGGTGGCTAACCCAAGCAAGTATGTAACCGATTACCCGTCTATTTCTCTCCGTTTAAAAACCCCACTAATAGAAGTTCCACAAAATATTCAAGTAATTACCAAGCAAGTAATTCAGGACCAACAGATTTTTGATATGCTGGAAGGTGTTACCCGCAATGTGAGTGGGGCTACCCGTGTAGAACACTGGGATATTTATGCGCAAATCAACATGAGGGGTTCTCAGATTGCAGGTTTCAGAAATGGAATGAATGTACAGTCTACCTGGGGACCACTAGTAGAAGATATGAGTATGGTAGAGCGTATTGAGTTTGTAAAAGGCCCAGCCGGATTTATGTTAGCCAATGGCGAGCCTAGTGGTTTCTATAACATTGTAACAAAAAAACCTACAGGTATTAATAAAGGTGAAGCAACCATGACTGTAGGAAGCTTCAATACTTACCGCTCAACACTTGACTTTGACGGTAAACTTACGCAGGATGGTAAAATATTATATCGTCTGAATCTGATGGGCCAAACCAAGGGTTCACACCGTGATTATGAATTTAACAACCGTATTTCAGTTGCTCCGGTATTAAAATTCCAATTTACTCCTAATACATCTTTGACAGCTGAATACACTTACCAGTTCAATCAGATGTCTGTAATTGGTTCAAACTATGCCTTCTCTAAAAAGGGAATGGGCGACTTGCCTGTAAACTTTACAACGGCAGAACCGAATATGGACCCTACCAATATCAACGATAACACTTTCTTCCTGACATTGGCACATAGCCTTAGTAACAACTGGAAACTTACAGGTCAATTGGCTTATATGAAATACAGCCAGATAGGGCAGTCTTTATGGCCAACAGGTTTTTCTGCCAATGGCGATACATTAACCAGAGGTGCCTCTATCTGGGATGTAATGGGTATTACCAAAGTAGGTCAGTTCTTTGCTAATGGAGATGCAAAAACGGGATCTGTCAATCATCGTATTTTAGCTGGCTTGGATATGGGTCAAAAAGATTTTTATCATGACTGGAATCAGGGCGGTACTTTCTCTGGTCCAAATGGTTTCAATATCTACAATCCTATATATAGTACTGTTCCGGTTTCAGCTTATCCTCAATATGACCGTAGCCTGAGCTTACGCCAAAGAGGTGTATATTATGCGCAAAGCTACGCTGCTATCTATGCACAGGATGAGATTCGTTTCCTGCAGGATAAATTAAGATTAACGCTTGCCGGACGTTTCACCAAAGCACAAAACAGTGATCCTTATTCAGGTTTTGTTGCTGCTGAGAAATTTACACCTCGCGTAGGCCTTAGCTACTCAATTAATAAAAATACGAGTGTATATGCTGTATTCGACCAGGCTTTTGTACCACAAGCAGGTGCTGATGCAAACGGTAAAGCATTTGACCCTATTACAGGTGATAATAAAGAAATAGGTATCAAACGTGAGTGGTTAGGTGGTTTGTGGTCGTCTTCGATTTCTGCATATAATATCACTAAAAACAATGTATTGACATCAGACCCCAATAATCAGTTTTTCTCGATTCAGTTAGGACAAACACAAGTAAAAGGGATTGAATTTGACTTGCGTGGACAAATTATTCACGGTTTAGATTTAACCCTGAATTATGCCTACACCGACGGTAAAGTAACCAAAGACACGGATGAGAAAAAAGTTGGGGTACAGATACCAGGTACTTCTAAAAATGTAGCCAACGCCTGGTTGAGCTATAAAGCAACCAATGGCGCTTTGCAGGGCTTTGGTATATCACTAGGTGGCCAGTATCAAGCAGGACGTTCGTCTTGGTATGTGTTTGATGGTTCAAAACAAGGCTTACCAAACTACTTCAGAATGGATGGTGCTGTTTCTTATCAGGCTAACAAATTTGCGGTTGCTTTGAATGTTAACAACCTTACAAATGCTTACCTATATATGGGTGGCTATTACGAGTGGAGCCAGTTCTTCTATTACCAGACAGAAGCTAAAAGAAATTTACGTCTATCAGTTAATTACAAATTTTAAGAGGAATGACTTTTAAAAAAGCAATAGGCAAAATACACCTCTGGCTCGGACTTACATCCGGGCTGGTGGTATTCATCGTTAGTATCACCGGGTGCATCTATGCCTTTCAATCCGAAATTCAAGACCTGACTCAATCTTATCGCTACGTTGAGATTCAAAACAAACCTATGCTACCGCCTTCCACGATTAAAGCGATTGTTGAAAAGGCAGTACCAAACAAAAATATTCACAGTGTAACTTACGAGCGTCCTGGCAGAGCTGCCATCGCAACAATCTATCATTACGAACCTACTTATTATTATTTAGTATATGTGAATCCATATACAGGAGAGGTCTTGAAAGCAAAGAATATGGACGAGGATTTCTTCCATTTCATTCTTGACGGACACTTCTACCTGTGGTTGCCTAACGAAATAGGACAGCCGGTTGTAGCGTCTGCCACGTTGATTTTCGTCATCATGATGATTAGTGGTCTAATTCTATGGTGGCCTAAAAATAAATCGGCTTCAAAACAGAGATTCTCAATTAAATGGAATGCCAAATGGCGTCGTGTCAATTATGATTTGCATAATGTACTTGGTTTCTACATGACCTGGGTGGCAATAATTATGGCCGTTACCGGATTAGTCTGGGGTTTTCAATGGTTTTCAAATGCTTATTACTTTACTCTATCTGGTGGAAAAGAACAAAAGTTGTATTATGAACCTGAATCGGGCAAAGCTTTAACCACTTCAAATGCCGAACCTGCTATTGACAGAATCTGGAAAAAGATGACTGTAGAAACGCCTGGTGCCGCCACTATTGAAGTGCATCCGCCAGAGACAGCAAAATCAACAATCGTTACTGCCACTACCACCGATGCGGATGTTTATTGGAAACACGACTATCGCTACTTTGACCAATACACGCTGAAAGAAGTATCAGTAGATCATTCTTATGGACGTCTCAAAGACATATCAACAGCCGATAAAATTATGCGGATGAATTATGATATACATGTAGGAGCGGTATTTGGTATTGCAGGTAAAATACTCTCATTTTGTGCCAGTCTGATAGCGGCCAGCTTACCAGTTACCGGGGTTTATATCTGGTGGGGGAGAAGAAAGAAAACGGCTAAAGTTGTTGCCAAACCTGCTACTTCTAACTCACAGGTTTTTAAGCCTAAGTATTCATAATTCTGATAAGTAAATAGATTATAAGTTTTAATATTCCGTCCCTACGGGACTTAACTCAGATTTTCGTAGTCTTTTATTTACCGATATATTATCCCTAAAGGATGCAGACTTTAGACTATCCTAGTCCCGTAGTGATATAAAGAATTTTCGTCAAGCTAAATTACAATCATACGTACACTATAACAATAAACTTCTATGAAAAATAAAATTATTGTATTCGCCTTGCTGCTAATGCCTTTTTTATCTGAGGCGCATGGTTACTGGCTTGAAGTGAAAGGTTCTGGTAAAGTAGGAGAGCCAGCCAAAATTCTGATTTTCTATGGAGAATATCTGAACCAGGGAAGAATGAAAGGCAAGTCTTTAGATAAAATGAATGA
>CBIHRH010000464.1:0-4668 GCA_966212365.1 uncultured Emticicia sp.
CCTCGGCAACGGCATCTACATGCTGTAATGCGGCTTGTACGACCTGGATATTTTAAGCTAAAGAAATAAGGGGTATATCAGATAAGGACTGGCTCATGATTCATAAGATTAATACATGCAAAGCAAGTATTAATTTATGATAACAAAAAATACTTAATTTTGATTAATTGATGCATTTTATGAATCAATTAATTTTTATTTATATATTTATGGTATGGATTTACGAACGTTGGAGAATTTTCTGAAACTGACCGAAAGACTGAATTACCGCAAAACGGCTGAGGATATATATATTGCTCAACCTGCACTGAGCCGCCAGATTATGCAATTGGAAGAAGAGTTGGGTGTGCAGTTATTCAATCGCCATAAAAGAAAGGTAGAACTCACCGAAGCAGGTGTGTATTTCAGAGATGAAGCCAAACGGATTTTAGAAGATTTTGAAAGGGTATGTCAACGGACAGAACAGATTCATAGGGGAGAGGGTGGCGAGATTCGCATTGCGCATTCAAGTTCGTCGATGCAGTTTTTATTGCCCGCTATTCTGGCTAAAATTCAGAAGGAAATACCTTCAATGAAAACGGTACTGATAGAGTCAACGAATGTATATGAAATCAATGCCTTGCTCAATCGTACAATAGATGTAGGTTTTGGACCGAATATGATTGTGCCTAAGGAAATAAATGCCCACACACTCTATGCAGAAAACTTTGTGATATTATTGCCCCAAAACCATTGGCTGAACGAGGAGAATTTTCATTCATTAGCGCAATTGGCCGATGAGAATTTCATCCTGCCATCGCGTAGTGAAAGTTCGGTGTATGTTGAAAGTATAGAAGCCTTATGCCAGAATTATGGCTTCATTCCGAAAGTAGCTTATCAATCGGGTAATACAAATACCGTGTTGCGCTTGGTAGAAGCAGGTGTTGGCGTTTCGATAGAGCCTAAATCAGCTTTGAGTGGACAAAATATGAATGTACGCCATATTGAGTTAACCGGCCTCAATGCCAGGACAGAAATGCGTATGGTATGGCTGCGGGGCCGGGAAAAAGAGCTAAACCGCTTTTTTGATATTGTAGATGAGGTGATGGAAAGTTTTAGAATAAAGCAGTAGTTTTGTTTAAAAGAATAATAAATATTATTTATTTTTGCTAAACAATTACGTAACGCCATGAGTTACGTATATATATAGAATCCCAGATAAATGCCAAACCCCTACCAACCAAATGGAGGTGATGTACTTACATTGCCTACCCAAAAGCTACTATTGAGCCTCTCCCTGGACGATCTGGCGAGATTTGTCCGCAGTCTGGATATGGATGAGCTCACCGAGCTTCTACGTTTCTACGAATTTAAAGAGCGATTTGAAGCTTGCATTATCGTCAGAAATCATATGAAAGACGAGCGCAAAAGAATGTTGGAGAAAGGTTCCATGCTCGTTTACTCATAAGCCTAATTGACCCTTCTGGTCACGCAAAAAATAAAAGCCGCTCAAAGAGCAGCCCTATTCCAAAAATGTTTTGCTGTGACTAAAGTTGGCAATTTAACAATTATATTTTTAACAGGCAACAAATCTGCCCGATGTGTCTACTTTCTGCTTAGATTCATGCGGATAATATTCCGATTTCAGGGTTTTCTGTAGTATCACTTCTACAAATAACTATAAAATAAAATTACATGTACTAAAGACATGTCTTCAATTTTGCTAGACCATATCCCATTATCCGTTTGATTCGGAACGGGTCTTGCCTGTAAATAATAACTGAACTTGGCGTAGTCAAAAACTTTACCTACTTCTTTATCAAGGCAACGATATTTAGGGTCAGCACCTGAAGAAGTAATGGTTGTCAAAGTTGTAGTGGTAAGTGCGGTAAGGCTTGGATCGGGATATACTTCAAAGAGGCTTACTTCCAGATTAGACAGAATATTGTCTTTAAAACAAACCCGCATCTTGTTTATTTTTACCATATAAGGTAAATATCCGGCCGGGGCAATCAGGCGCATATTTGTGCCACCGTTTCCTGCTATCTCTCCAAAATTAAAATTAACAGGGCCCTGATCAGTGATACTACCGAAATCAGCCGCCGGAATAGAAATGTAAAGCTCATCGCCAAATGACTGGTTGATTAACAAACCATCAGGGTCTGAAAAAACAGGTCTTTTACCAACACCACTTAGGGTAGTTGCTTTGAGTGTTCCCGGTAGGGCTTCGGAATGCTGGGCAATAGCATAACTGCTCGCTATCAAGCAAGTAGCAAAAAGGGTAAAGATTTTTTTCATGGTATAAAATTGATTTAGAAGAGTTTGAGAACGCTAAATAAATCAATTGAAAACCCCTGAAAAAGGATGAATGAGTATTTGGTATCTTGAATGAGTAGTTGGTAGAATTCGGCTGATATTTGGTAATTGAATAAAAGCCATAATTTTTAGAAAGCCTCTAAGACCTTTCCTTTAAAATGCTTACTTTTGCAAAAAAATTGCTCAACATAATTCTTTAGACGTAATGTTAAGAACTCATACCTGCGGACAATTGCGTATCGCAGATGTAAATCAGACAGTTACCTTATGCGGATGGGTACAAGTTGTTCGGGATAAAGGTGGTATTATTTATATTGACCTTCGCGACCGCTATGGTATCACACAATTGATCTTAAATGAAAATAGCAGCGATACCAATGTGATAGCTCTTGCCCGTACTTTAAGCCGTGAATTTGTGATTCAGGCTACGGGTGAGGTAATTGAGCGGGTATCAAAAAATGATAAAATTCAGACAGGAGATGTTGAAATTAAAGTTACGGCTTTAGAGATATTGAATCCTGCCAAATTACCTCCATTCCTGATTCAGGATGAAACCGACGGTGGTGACGATATCCGTATGAAGTATCGCTACCTTGACTTACGTCGTAATGCCGTACGTCAGAACTTACAATTGCGCCACAAAATGGCACAACAAACCCGTAATTATCTCGATGGGCAAGAGTTTATTGAGGTAGAAACTCCGGTTTTGATTAAATCTACACCAGAGGGTGCGAGAGACTTCGTCGTGCCAAGCCGTATGAATCCGGGCGAGTTTTATGCTTTGCCGCAATCGCCACAGACTTTTAAGCAATTGTTGATGGTATCAGGTTTTGACCGTTATTATCAGATAGTCAAATGTTTCCGTGATGAAGACTTACGTGCCGACCGTCAACCTGAATTTACTCAGATAGACTGCGAGATGTCGTTTGTGAAACAAGAGGATATTCTACAAATGTTTGAGGGCTTGATTCGTCATTTGTTTAAGACTGTGAAAAACATTGATATGCCGGAAGTCCCACGTATGACTTATGCTGATGCCATGCGTTTATATGGTTCAGATAAACCTGATACAAGATTCGGAATGCAGTTTGTAGAACTGAATGATGTGGTGAAAGGTAAAGATTTTGTCGTATTTGATTCGGCTGAATTGGTGGTGGGTATCAATGCTTCTGGTTGTGCAGAATATACCCGTAAACAAATTGATGAAATAACTGAGTGGGTGAAACGTCCTCAAGTAGGAGCGAAAGGATTGGCCTATATCAGATTCAATGCTGATGGTACTTTGAAATCATCGTTCGATAAATTCTTTGATGAAGCAGCGCTGAAACAAATTGCTGAGAAATTTGATGCGAAAGCAGGAGATTTGATATTAATTCTTGCCGGAGAAGCTAATAAAACACGTAAACAACTAAACGAACTACGTCTGGAAATGGGTAGTCGTTTGGGCCTACGTAATCCGGATGAATTTAAAGCTTTATGGGTTTTAGACTTCCCGTTATTAGAATATGGTGAAGAAGAAAACCGTTGGTTTGCCATGCACCATCCGTTCACAAGTCCGAAACCGGAAGATATTCCGTTATTAGAGACTGAAGACTTGGGCAGTGTAAGAGCCAATGCTTATGACATGGTGATTAACGGAACAGAAGTAGGAGGGGGTTCGGTGCGTATCTTCCAGAGACCATTGCAACAGAAGATGTTTGGTATCTTAGGTTTCACAGAGGAAGAAGCTAAAAAACAATTCGGCTTCCTGATGGATGCTTTTGAGTTTGGTGCACCACCACATGCAGGTATCGCCTTTGGTTTCGACCGTCTTTGTTCAATCTTTGGTGGCGCTGATTCTATCCGTGACTTCATTGCCTTCCCGAAAAATAATTCTGGCCGCGATATGATGATTGATTCACCATCAACCATAGACCAGAAACAAATGGATGAATTGAAGATTAAGACGGTGTTGTAATAACATACGTGCCGACTTGAGTCGGCACCGCAATAAAAATCCTTTGTTATTTTAGCCGGCGAATTTATTCGCTGACACACTAATTGGCTTCGGGCAAAAATAAAACGAGAACCCATCAAAGTTCTCGTTTTATTTTTGCTATCTGTCTAATTCTCGGAAGTTCAGCGAATAAATTCGCCGGCTAAAATAACAAAGGAATATGTTGTTTGCATCGCCGGACTCAAGTCCGGCTTACATATATAAAATTTCCTTTTTTTAGGATACTGCCTTACTTCTTCACACAGGCAGCCAGATAGGCTTCAAAAATGTTGATATAGTTCTGGCCTGTTACAGAGTTAAATTCTCCTGTATCGATTCTTTTTTGCATAGCCGGGCAGTCAGCGAAGTATGATTTCAATGATTTTTTAGCGGTCAAT
>CBIHRH010000465.1:0-4658 GCA_966212365.1 uncultured Emticicia sp.
ATCAGGACGGCCTGGTCGAGATTAGAGGCTAATAAATGCCCGTGTGCAGCCTTATGTACTGACTGGCGGATAATATAGTTTTCACGAGGAAGAATATCGTAAATAATACCTGTATTTTCGGTTTCGCTTTCAAGTTCATACGCTACTTTGTCGCCTACGGCGATGGGGTTTGTTACCTTTAAATCTTTTATTTTAAACTTTCCTTTTAACCGACACTGCAAAATATGCCCATCCTTGGCACGAACATCATACCAGGAACCAGTAGAACGCATGACTAAACCTATGTTTTGGCTCAAAACTTGCTAGAATTTAATAAATCGGATAATAAATATAATAAAATAATAAAGCTTAAATTAATCTTAAAAAGAAAACAATTCTGGTATTCAATTTATTTTTAAAAGTTGGCCTGCTTTAATAAAGCGCTTATATGATAACCACTTATCTGAAACCAAATTTTGAGGTAAATTTCAATATTCTCTACTAATTGTATAGGATAAAATCAAGAAAATTACCGTTAAATAGAATTTTAAGAAGTTTTTAAGTGTTTGTCACAACGTTTTATTCAATTCTTACGTTTATTAGTTATCAGGATCATCTATTATTTAAACAAATCTTATACAACCATGAAAAAGGGAGTTTTATTCGGAATCGCTGCTGTAGCTGTGGGAGTTGTCGTTTTTTCTTTGACTAAGAAAACCAGACCAACATTACCTTATTACAGACCTTATGTAAGATAATTTTTAGCTCACATGAATTGTAGCCAAAAGCATTTTACTCACATATCAGATTCTTTCTACTTACTTGCCATACAAGCGGGTGTTGAGAATCTTTTGTCCAATCTCTAAGGACGTATATATGTACGCCCTTAGAGACTTCTTATTGTATATTTTTCTGATATTCTGCTCTCAGCTTTGTTTTCTCAATAGGCACAACCCCAACCGATTCACAAACCAAGCCTCCTCCCAAATTCGATAGTTCGGCAATAGTTTTAGGCGATAGTTTCAATCCTAAACAGATAGCTGCAATACTTACTACTGTATCTCCTGCGCCAGATACATCAGTAATGCTTCTTAAATGCGCTGACACATGATGCACTTCATCCTTAAAATCAATAAAAACGCCTCTTTCAGATAAAGTCAGGAAGATACCGTTGACACCCAGTGCTTTTTTTGCTTCTGCTACTACTGCTTTCACTTCATCCAGATTATCCGCATTGAAATCTATTTTCAATCCCTCTTTCAGTTCTTTCAGATTTGGCTTAAATAAATCTGTTCCCTGATAATGAGTAAAGTTACGTTTTTTAGGGTCAACAATAGTCGGTTTCTGATGCATTTTGGCAAAAGCCACAATTTCCTGAATACTTTGTTGGTCTAAAACGCCTTTATCGTAATCTTCAAATATCACTACATCGCATGCTGGAATCAGAGATTTGGCTTTTTCTATCAATTGGCTTCTTTCTTCGGCATTGATAAGCGAATCCATTTCTGAATCTATTCTTACCACATGCTGCGAACCTGCCATAATTCGTTGCTTCACCGTTGTTAACCGATTAGGGCTTTGTATAATGCCTTCACTCGGGAGTTGGCTGGCGTTCAATAATTCGATTAAATCTTTTGCTTCGGAGTCAGCCCCGATTACCGAACATAAAACGGGTGTAGCGCCTAAAGATTTTATATTCATGGCTACGTTTCCGGCTCCACCCAGACGTATTTCCTTACGTTTTACGTTCACAACCGGTATGGGAGCTTCCGGCGAAATTCTTTCTACTTTTCCGAATATATAAGAGTCAATCATTACATCACCTATAATTAAGACTCGCAGATTATCAAAAGAATCAAAAATTTGATTGACTGTCATTCAAATATGGATTTCGTATTACCGACTGGTTGCTTTTATTTTATGAAGATGCAAAAGTAAGGATTTTAAACGATTTTTTTTCAAAATCATACATTTTGGCAGAGAGATTGCGTTATTTGTAAGCAATTATTTTTGATAGATAAGATTACAGAAACACAATAATCTGATAGATAAAGATTACATTTGCCATACCGACTACCAACAAAACTATGCGTTATAGTATCCTTTTATTAGCTGTACTAAGTTCTTTTTATGCAAATGCTCAAAAACCTGAGCAATTAGGCTCTGCCATAAATACCGAGTTCAACGAACTCAATCCTATTATCTCACCCGATGATAAAACGCTGTATTTTGTGAGGGTAAGCCACCCATCTAATAGTTTTGGCACTAAAGGGAGTCAGGACGTATGGTATTCAGAAAAGCGTGATGATGGCAACTGGACAATTGCCCGTAGAATGCCTAATACCATTAATAAAGACCAATATAACGACCTGTTCAGTATTACACCCGATGGCAATAAAATCCTGATTTCGGGGGTATATCATAATGGTCGCAGAGAAAATATGGCGGGAATATCGATGTGCAAAAGAACCAAGACCGGATGGTCAGAACCTGAGCAGATAGTGATTCCGAAGTTTGATGAAATCTGTAAAGGCCAATATCTGACAGCCTGTTTATCGAATGATGGTAAGACATTGATATTGGCTTTTAGCGAAAAGAAAAATTCGAAAGAGGATAATTTATTTGTTTCATTTTTATCAAGAGACGGAAAATGGTCGAAACCTGAGAGTTTAGGCCCCGATATTAATACCGGAAGTACCGAAACTACTCCTTTCCTGGCCTCAGATAATTATACTTTGTATTTTGCTTCGGATAGAAAAGATGGAGGATTAGGTGGAACAGATATTTGGGTAGCCAAACGCAAAGACAGAAGCTGGACGAAGTGGTCGAAACCCGTAAATATGGGGGATAAGGTAAATACTGATGCCAATGAGTATTCGTTTTCGGTAGCTGCTTCGGGAGAATATGCTTATGTGAGTACCAAGAAAAACTCGGTAGGGAAAGGCGATATTGTTCGTTTTAAATTGCGTGAAGACAAAAAGCAGGAGCCTGTGGTAGCAGGTCTTCAAACATCAGATAAATCAGCAGAGCAAAAGAGTTTAGATAATGGCGGTACACCTATTGACCCTAATAGTTTGGCGCCAACTCCAGTGGTAATTGTGAGTGGGAGAGTAGTTGACGACAAAACCGGAAAACCAATTCCTGATGCGAAAGTTATATACAAGTCTTTATCTAATGGCGAGGAAGGAGAAGCTTTTACGAATCCTGCCACCGGCGAATGGAAAATTGTATTGCCTTATGGTGCTAAGTATAGTTATAGAGCTGAGGCTAAAGAGTTCATAGCCATTGAAAAATCGCTTGATTTGACCGAAATAAAAGAGTATAAGGAATATAAAAATGATTTGCTTAAACTCGCACCTATAGAAGTAGGGGTAGTAGTTCCTTTAAACAATATCTTCTTTGAGTATGCCAAAGCTACGCTACGCTCAGACTCTTATCCTGAACTTGACAGAATTGTTGATGATATGAAAGGCAATCCTAACCTGGTGTTAGAGATTCAGGGGCATACGGATAATGTGGGTTCTAATGAAACTAACTTAAAGTTATCGCAAGACAGGGCAGAATCTGTACGTAAATACCTGGTTTCTAAGAAAATTCAATCAGCCAGAGTAACCAGTGTAGGTTTTGGTGAAACTAAACCGATTGCACCAAATGATACCGAAGAGAATAGAGCATTAAACCGTCGTGTGCAGATAGTTATTGTGCGGAAGTAACTGTTGTCTTGAACTTTGATTTACCTGATTTTTGTGATTTCACTGATTTTAAGAAATGATTTGAATTAATCTTATTTTTCAAATCATTTCTTAAAATATAATTTAGAAAATCACGCCTCAAATAGTCAGATTAATCAATTTAATCAGCTAAATCACAGTTCAAGACCAAATCATCTACAATATCACAGTCCTATTCCCATAAATAAAAACTCTATCATTAAAGACTAATTTCAAGGCCTGAGTCAGTACCGATTTTTCTACTTCTTTGCCATCACGTGCCATGTCCATATATGTATATTTATGATCTACGTTCTTGATATTCTGGGCAATGATTGGGCCTTCATCCAGATTGTTATTCACAAAGTGAGCCGTTGCACCAATGATTTTTACGCCTCTTTCATAGGCTTGTCTATAAGGATTTGCCCCAATAAAAGCAGGCAGGAAAGAATGATGGATATTGACAATTTTACTTGGATAATGTGTGACAAATTCTGGGGATAGAATGCGCATATATTTAGCCAGAACCACATACTCTGGTTGATAAATCTCTAAAGTACGCAAGATAGCTTCTTCGTGTTGCTCACGGGTTTTGTGCTCATGGCTCACATAATGAAAAGGAATGCCGAATTTACTCACCAAAGGCTGCAGGATATTATAATTACTTACCACTGCCAGAATGTTGGCATCCAGTTCATCAAAATTATAGCGAATCAACAAGTCAGATAGGCAGTGATGTTCTTTAGTGCATAGCACTACTATATCTTTTTTCTTTTTAGGATTTATCCTTAGATTAATAGCTGTAGAAAGAATATTCTCCCGTAGGTCTTTTAATACTTTTTCCGGGTCTAGTTCAGGAGGTGCCACAAACTCAGTACGCATAAAAAACTGTCCGTCAGGACTCACATATTCATCCTGCGACAGAATATTACATTCGTTTTTATACAATACACTCGTAACAAGAAAAAT
>CBIHRH010000466.1:0-4654 GCA_966212365.1 uncultured Emticicia sp.
CGGCTACCCATTACCATTACTTCGTGCCATTCGTTATTACTTGGGCGGGTTGCTGTATTTTTAAGAAGCGCATTATCATCATTGCTTGTGAAAATCGGAAACTTGGTTGCATCACCTAAGATTTCGGTCATTACTACTTTTGATTCTGCAGGTTTTTTTGCTGCCTGACGGTTAGCAAGACGAAGTCTTAGAGAATTGGCAAATTTTTTCCATTTCAGAATATTGCCCTCATACAGAATATCACCAGATATGGCAGGACCAGTTACGCTCAACTTTTCGTTAGCCACTTTCAAATCAGCTATTAATCCTGCATATACTTTATCCATAGAATCATATTCAGGCGTATAAATTGGCGTTCCATCAGTGCCTTTCAAGGCTTGCGAGTAAGGGATAGCCCCATAAAGGTCAGTTAATACAGAAAATACCCAACTACGCATGACAATAGCCGCACCTTCGTAATTTGCGTTTGGTGTTTTGCTATCAGGGCCTGCCTGTTTGATAATACTATTGAAGTTTACCAGACCATCATTAAAGAATGATTTCCAGGTATTGTTATAGAAAGTAGGCGTAATACCATAGTTATCACCCTCATTTGAGTAGATATTTCTTGATAGGTATTGAATCCAGAGCATGGCCCCATCCAAGTTCAGACGCTCAAATCTGATATTACTTCCCCAGTATCGGTCAACCGATTTTTCAATGGCATAAGGCAATAAATATTGCGGACTTATGCTCGTTGGGTTATTGGGGTCGGTATTCATTTCGTCGAACTCTTCGGTACATGAGTTCAAAGAAATACTCAATAAAACCAGTATTGAGGCTAGTATTTTGTATGATTTCATAAGATTTCAAGTTTAGTAATGAAAACAAATTCCTCAGCTTAGAATCCTAAATTCAGATTGACACCAAGGCTTCTTGATGATGGTAATTCACCGTAAGCAAATCCTTGTGAGTTGCCACCAAAGCGGTCAACTTCAGGGTCGATATGAGGGGCGTTTTTAAATAAGATAGCCAGATTTCTTCCTACCAAAGAAATTTTGGCATTCTGGATTCTTACTTTTCTCAGGATTGATTCCGGCAATTTAACTCCTAAGGATACCTCACGCAATTTTACATAACTGCCATCAAAGATTGCGGCTTCATGATATCTTCTCGGGTTATTATAACCGTAGAATTGGTTGGCGGCAACCATTACATCATTTGGTACATATTGAGGATTATCCGCTGTGCCAACATTTTTTACACCTTTGCCAATTACACCTTCTTCACGACCAATGGCTGTTTCAGCATACTGACCAGTCCAGCGGGCTGTTCCTGTTCCTTCATCAAAGAAATCACCACCTTTTTTCACATCAATCAGGAAAGTCAGGCTTAAACGCTTATAAGAGAATGTGTTCGACATACCACCAGTCCAATCAGGTTGGATATTGCCCAGAACTCTTGGAGAGGTTTCTACTACTGGCAAACCATCTACATAAACCACGTGTCCATCAGGTGCATGTTTGAAACCGATACCATATAACGAACCATAAGGTTGGCCAACCTGTGCTATTGAAATCAAACCTCTGCGTTCTTGTAAGGTATAAGTAGTAAGACCTTCGGCCAGTTCAACCACCAAATTCCTGTTTCTGGCAAAGTTCAGTGCTACATCCCATTTAAAGCCACTAACATTCTCGAATGGCGTACCCGATAAGGTAATCTCAATACCTTTATTATTGATTCTACCTGCATTCAGGATACGTTTGTCATAACCGCTGGCCTTGGAGATTTCAACACCCAGAATCTGGTTTTTGGTGGCCTGATCATAATAGGTGAAGTCTAACCCTACTTTGTTTTTAAAGAAACGAAGGTCGAGTCCCAATTCAATTCCTGTGGTAATTTCAGGTTTTAGGGTTGAGTTTGAGATGGTTATGTTCTCATAATACTCAGGAATTGAGCCATTCCACGAACCACTGGCACGGAAGGTCTGCGCTAACTGATAAGGGTCAGCATCGTTTCCTACCTGTGCTAGACTGGCTCTTATTTTTCCGAATGATAGAATATTCTTAGGAATATTAACCAGATCAGTAATAACGGCACTTGCCGATACAGATGGATAAAAATAAGAACGTGCATTGGCTGGCAAGGTACTCGACCAATCGTTTCTGGCAGTAACATCTAAGAATAAAGCGTTCAGATAGCCGAACTGTACCGAACCATATAAACTTTGCACATTTTGTTTTTCAATGCGGCTGGCAACAGAGTTCTGGCTTGGATTAGAGTTAGATAGGTTGTAAACGCCATCTACTACTAATTCACCTACGTTTGTGAAATTTCTTTTATAATAGTTAGTTCTCAAAGCTCCTCCGGCTTGTGCAACCAATGAGAAGTTTTTGCCAAAGTTTTTGTCGAAACTTAATAAGAAATCATGGTTACTTTCCTGACGACGTAGTACCTCTTCTGAATAAGTACCGGGTGTTTTATTTCCATTACGAACTCTTTCAAAGTTGGCGATATTGATTCTCGTATCAGTCCATAGGTCAGTTCCTGTACGAAGCATTAATTTCAGGTAGGGTAGAATTTTGGCATTGATGGCGATATTACCAACCAAACGGTCTTTGTCATTTCTGTTTGGCAGGTATTCGTTAGTATAGTATGGGTTAGTAAAATAGGTGTGCTGCCAGTTTGGCGGGTCACTATCTGGCAATTTACCTGCCACTGCCCGTTGAATATGAACCCCTGTATAATCTTTATAATTAGCGAGTTGATCCCACGATACGTGGCGATGCGACCAGATAAAAGTATCACCATTCTGATAAGTACGATTACCGCCAGATTTGATGTATTCACCTGATGTTGTAACTGATAGGTACTTGGTAAGATTATAGTTTGAATTGAGTTTGAAGTTACTTCTTTCAAAATCGTTGGCATAAGCAATACCTTTTTGAGCTAATCTATCATAAGCTACACGGAAACTTCCTTTTTCGTTAGCGCCTGATAGGGCAATATGATTAGTAAATGAGGTACCTGTTTCCCAGAATTCATTCCAGTTATTAGGTTGTGGAGTCAATGGTGCAACCTCTTTTCCGGTAAACCACTGGCGAACCAGACGTCCATCCATAGGTGCACCCCAGCTTTCATCAGTTCCATCAGTTCCGGTAGTTTTTCCTGGATTCACAAATCCATAAGCTGCTTTATACTGGTCATAGGCATCAGGCTGGATAGTACCGCTCCAACCATCAGAATACCAGGTAGTATAACCATTACCGCCACCATAAGTATTCTGGAAATTGGGTTTCACTAAAGGGCGTTCAGCCGTGAAGTTGGCATTGTATTCTATGCCAATTCCTTTAGAACCTGCACCATCTTTTGAAGTAATCAGGATAACTCCATTGGCTGCTCTGGAGCCGTATAGGGCGGCTGCATTAGGCCCTTTTAGGACTGAAATATCTTTTATGTTGTCAGGATTTATCTCAGAAATCCCGCCGCCGAATTGTTTATCGTATTGTTGTTGAAGTGGTACACCGTCTAATACAATCAGAGGTTGGTTATTACCTGAAACCGAGGATGAACCACGTATCTGGATAGTTGAACCGCTACCTGGCCCACCATTACTACTGATTCTTACTCCGGCGATACGTCCGGCAAGAGAGTTGACTACATTGGTTGATCGTGCCTCTACCAGATTATCGCCTTTTACTTCTTGTTGGGAGAAGCCCAGAGATTTTTTCTCACGAGAAATCCCCAGAGCTGTTACTACTACTTCATTCAATGCTCTGGCATCTGCTTTCAATGAAATTTCATAAGTCGTTCTATTATCTATTTTTTCTTCTAATGTCGCAAAACCAATGGCACTGAATACCAGTATTCCGCCCGATGCAGGTACTTTAAGTGAGAATTTCCCACTTGCATCGGTTAATGTTCCTATGGCTGTTCCTTTTAATGCAATTGAAACCCCCGGTAATGCACCTTCTTCAATTGAATTGACTACCCCTGTCAGAACCTTGTCCTGTGCCAACATACTTAAGGGGAGAAGCAACATAACTGTCAAGTAGTATAAATGTCTTTTCATAAGTGTAAGGAGTTTGTAAAGGTTTAAAACAATAGGAGAGTTCATTTTACGGGGCTGTCCGACTCAATCAATCGCCCGAAATTCCGACCGCTCAGCTTCGGGGAATGATTGAAGTCGGGAGCCACGTCAGCAAGAGAGGTGCAAGCCTGTCTCTTCTAATCTTTGAGAGGTTTAGATGTTTAGTTTAGTTTATTGATGTCAAATGGGCAAAGCATCCCCTATATGTCTAAAACGGACATATAATATAGATTTTCAACTCTTTTATGAGTTTTTCTGAATATATTTATATGGTATTCAGCAATTGCTAATAGTCGTTCATTAAGGAAGACTATCGGCCCCGCAACTTCGCTAATAAGAAGTTTGAGTGTTATAGAGTTCAGATACTCGGCTTTTTGCGGTCGGAAGTGAGTTTCTGATGAAGTGTTATTGTACTTTTCTAATAATTTCTACTGCAATAGTATATGTTGTAAAAATCACTTGCAAATTATTTTAATAAAATTTTAACTTTATATTAAAAATAGTTCAAATCGTTAAATATTAACTTGAATATGTGCAAAATTTTAAAATTTATTATTATTAACTCGGAATTATATAAAATATATT
>CBIHRH010000467.1:0-4653 GCA_966212365.1 uncultured Emticicia sp.
TCAGCCATATCTGGCTGCTTGTTAAACCATTTCTTGAAGAAACAAATGAGAAATATTTCCCATCAGGGCTCCATCTTCCTTGTGACTCCCCTTCCGGACTATGTGTCAGCTGAATAGATTCTTTCCCATCCCATGAAATCATCCAAATGTCGGCATTGCGTTTATTTTTTACTGAGTCAACAGAAGAAAGGGTATAGGATACCCAATTCCCGTCAGGTGAAATCTGGGGGTCGCTCAAAGTTTGCAATCGATAAATGTCAGAAGGTTTCAGACCTCTTTTATTAGTGGGTTGTGCATAGAGAAGTGCAGAAGAAAACAGAAAGAAAGCCAGAAAAGGCAGGAGTTTTTTCATGTAATAAGGTGATGTTTAGTGAGTTGTAAAGTAAAGCAATAAAAATACAATCTTTTCAACTCACTAAATCTACAAACCTTAATTTTTTTTAGGTAGGAAACCTTTTAAAACACTAGACCCGATTTTTAAATCCAATCGATAAATATCTTTTTCAGTGACAATATCCCAGCTTATGGGAGCCAGCTTAGTGTGTTCAGCTTGTTGATAAATCTCTTTTATTAATTTATTTGGATAATAATTAAGAAAATCAATTAGCTGAGGATAAGTAGCTGAGATATTTACCTTTACCTCAGGCTCATTTTTAGTCGGAATATTATCCTCAATAATATTTGATACGCTATTAGCGCATCCAATCAGTTTTGTTTTGAAAACCGTTCCTTTTTGTACTTCAAAACCCGGTTGAAGGGTGATACCATTTTTGGCATCATAGGTAACAGTTTTATTATTGCTTACGATATTCTGCCCCCAGATATTTTTTCCATAAACGATTGTGGAGTCTTTTGTAATATTGTCTCTGATTGTATATCCATCAGGGCACTCAAAATCCCAGCGCCATAATTCTTGTCCCTTCAGGGTATCTGTGGCAGAAAAGTAAAACTTATTTTTATGGTAAAAAAACTCGTAATCGCCCACAATCGGATTGGCTTTTTTTAGCACAAAGGCTTTCTTTATATTTTCTTTATTGCCATCCGCTATATAAAAATGGTCTTCATGGGTATCCAAATCAGTTATGATATTTAGTATGAATCTGTCATCCAATTTATAAAAACCTGTATGTCCAGTATTATGATCACCTGTTGGTGCTACTATCGTATTTAAATACTGAATTGTATTATTTTTATCTATTTCATGATATTCAAGATTAATGCCGTCTGCTCTTAATAAGTAAAGTTTGTCTTTCAATCGCATACCTCCAGAAAAAAAACGACTATCAAATTCGTGAGTTCCATCTATTGTTCCATCACTTTGCCATAAGCTATAGGTTGGCGCATTAGTGAAATAGATTTTGTTATTAAGGGTACCCATTACCTTAAATAGGTTGTCGGCAGGCAATTTGCGTGTTCCCTCAATAGTTCCATCACTTGCCCAAAGCTCGTAATTTGAAGCATTGTAGTCAGCTAATCGTAGGAAATAAAATATCTTTTCACTGGCGTGCGGATTTAAGTAAGTATGATAGGTATTGGTAGTATGACCTGTTGTAAAACTGAATAATTTTATCGTCCCACTCTTTTCGCCATTCGTTCGCCAAAGTACTGAACCATTATTAGAAGTGAAAAATAATAAGGTATCAACCTTTATTAAATCATTCACACCCCAATACCCCGTTCCATATCCTGTTGAGTCTAAATGTATTGTTTTCTTTGTGCCTGCAATGGTACAATCGGTACTCCAGAGATTCCCGTCATTACCCATAAAATACAGTAGATTCTTATATTCATGCGGGATTGAAAAGTAGTACATAGGAAGAAAATCCAGACTTTTCATATTGCCATCTGGCGTAAACTGATAGAATTTCTCATTAATATCAGCAATATAAGAATTGCCGTACTTAAAGTGATATACGTTATACGATGCGGCTACGTGTAAATTTTCTCCATAAGTGCCATTTAAATCTGCGTATAGATTTGCATTGGTACCATCAGTTCGCCAAAGTTCATTTCCATGAGAAATATCATCTGCCATAAAGTACAAGTAGTTTCCAATACTGAACAAGGGTTTGGCTAATGATGACGCAGGGTTTTCGTTAATATCTTTTAATATATAAGTGCCTGCGGTAGTTCCGTCTGTTCGCCAAAGTTCATATCCATGTTGGGAGTCAGAAGCACTAAAATAAAAAATATCGCCGACTACCCCAACAGCATTGAGGAAAAGCCCGGTAGCTAAATTCGGCACTAACTCATTTATTTTTTTTATTGTAGAACCATTGTAAACCCAATAGGTTACCTCACCCTCAAAGCCATTAGCAGACTGGGTCTGTTGACTTACGTAATAGTTGGCGTTTCCGACAAAGAACTTTACTTGAGAGGAGCCCAGATCGGGAATTGTAAATAGCAGATTTTGAGAAACCATACTTCCACTGTTCTCGTAGAAGATCAGAGTATTGTCTTGCCGCGTGTAATAATGTATTTTGTTATTTTTTACTACAACCTCACTTACGCCATTAGGAGAATCTGAAATATGAGAAACATCAAGTGTATTGGTATCAAGTTTGCTGATACGATTTTGACTATTGCAATTCGATGTAAAATACAAATCATCATTAAACTTAAATAAATTGTATACCGCGTAATTGGTGTCAGCATCAATAGCATTCAAAACTTTTATGGTACTACAACTGTACAACTGTGTGCGCCAGTTTTTATACCTATACCAAAACGGCCCGGTGTTTTCACGGGGATAGTATATTTTATTACCTATTTTTTGATACCCAAATAAGCCGATTTCATTATTTTGAATCAGACTTGTCCCTCCAGATGTTCCATCAGTTGATATCAGATAATAAGCACTGAATGTTAAGATGCTATGATAATATTTATTATTCAGGAAAAACCCTTCTCCCGTTGTGTATGGAGCTTGTAAATCAATAGAATGATATAAAGTTGGAGTGTCATTTGCCGCACTTATTTTCCAGAACTGGTATTTACTGACTGATACATTATACATGATAAAGTGCAGTTCATTATTCAGTTCAAAGAAATTCAAAAGTAAATTGGAACCGATATTCCCAAGGTATTGTATTGAATCGTCTTTTATTTTTAAAAAAATGGAATAATCAAGTCCATATATAGTGTTATTGAACTTGTAAAAGCGAACCCCTTGCCCAAAATCATGATTTTCAATTTCCGGCTTATAAAGCAATTTTTTGGTCGATGCGCTTGTACCTTGCGTTTGGTAGTACTTAAAATTATATCCCCAAGTATTTATGTTAGAGCCAGCAAAAAATAGGGTATCGCCCGATATGAACGAGCCTGAACTAAAAACTCTTGCATTATCAGTTCCCTGAGCAATATTTTTAAAGATTCGTTGAGAAAAAGCAGGAAGTACAACAGCAATAATTAAAAAGAGTAGCAGTAAATTTTTCTTCATAAACTTGTTTTAGTCATCTTCCGCAAAGATATTGAATTACTGAATTTATTCAGATTTCATTCAATATTATTTTTCACTCAGAAATTTCTTTTTAAAGCTCAATGGATTTTCACCTGTTACTTTCTTAAAAGTACGATTAAAGTAGGAGAGACTTTCAAAGCCACATTCAAAACATGCTTCTGTTACATTTTTATCAAGCAATAAAAGTTTCTGTGCCTGATTTATTCGGTAATGATTCAGAAATTCAACGAAGGTAAGTCTGGTAATTTTTTTAAAATATCTGCAGAAGGCAGATTTACTTAGGTTAGTCAGATCAGCTACTTCTTCTACTTCAATCTTCTTCTGATAATTTGCATCAATAAAATTATAGATACGTTTCAATCGTTCCTGTTCCTTCTTATTGTGCTGATTTTCAACAGGTTTTGCATGAAGCAACATCATTTCATTACTCCGGGCTAAAACCTGAAAGATGCTTAGGATTTCAAGAAATTGTTCAAAATGTCCTAAGTTTTTTAAATTTTTGAGCCTTTCGCTAAGCAATGATTTCGTTTCTTTTCCAAAGGCGATACCATATTTTGATTGTTCAAAAAGCCGATAAACAGCCGACAGTTCCGGAATACTGGCAAAAGCGTTTCCCAAGAAATCCTGTCTTATTTGTACTACCACTTTTTCGCATTCAGTCTTGACACCATAGTCAAAATTAAGGTGCGGGATATAAGAGCCGATAAAAACCAGGTCGGTTCCCTCATACTTTGAGATATGTTCGCCGACATGCCTGGTACCACTAGCTCCTTCAATATACACCAATTCAAACTCGGGATGAAAATGCCAATAGAAAACATCATTCAGCCTTGGGTTAATAATTAACCTGAACGAACTGTCTGAATCCGGGGTAAATTCTTCAAATCTCAGCTTCATATTTTGAAGAGTGAAGGTAGGCTTCGTTTATAATTTGTCTGTTATTTTCAATAACTGAATAAATATAGAAAGAAAATATCAATACTGTTCAAAAAATGGTAATTATTGGAGTAGAAAATCGCTGTTCTGTCCTTGTAAATTTGTATCATTATTTCAATTCAAAATATAATAAAATATGGAACTTGAACAACAAACCATGATTCCTGCTATGGCTCCAACCATGGCAGTAAGTCCAGCGAAACAAAACGATGCACATAAAGATATTCCGGGTAACCCATCTACAGCTACAAGCAGTG
>CBIHRH010000468.1:0-4647 GCA_966212365.1 uncultured Emticicia sp.
TACACCCAACTTCTTATCTATTTCGCTCAATACTGCCATGGCATCTGCCAATGGCGTAAACAAAGTATGAACGATTTTAAGCGGAACAAACCGATGGTTATTCTGTACCTTTACTCCTACGCTTTCAATGGTACGGCGTAAGGCCAGATGCGGGTCATTAGGGGTTGAAATCAAAAAGAAATTACCACCTAAAGTAATCCCGAAACGACCTACCGGATTATCGGGTACGATTGCTCTGTCAACAATAAATTCTTGTGGGAATGTATGAATTATAATATTCCCTGCAGTCGGACGAAAGGACTTTCTTATGTCAACAGCTAATCTTTCTATTTCTTCTTTACGAATAGTACTCCGGCTATCATCTCTCGTCAGAAAACTCTGATGCGCTTTGCCCTCTACATTCTCACCCGAAATATTAACGATTACATTATGGATATTAATATCAGCCTTATCTGAAAGTATATTCAGGATACGATCAATATCTTTTGCCGTAAATTCTAAATTCACAACGGTACCATTCGATACCCTTCCCCTCTGGGTAGGCTCTTCCACGATGTCAAGAATTTTTACCTTCCCAACCTCGTCCATTATGCCAGCAACGGCACAAATCTTCGTGCTGCCAATGTCAATACCTACTATTACGCCTTTACTCATCTCGTTATTTTTTAAGGCATTTATCCATGACTATTTAGCTTTATGGAGGTTATCATAAACTATAAATGCCGACCTCTGTTTACTTACAAACTACCTGCCCATCATACTTTACACTCACATGCGTGAATGTATCCCAACCCTGTACAGGTAAAATCTGTTTGTAAAATATTTTTAAGCGATTCAATCGATTCTGAACGTTTTCAGCTTCTCCAAACTCAACTACATGTTTTCCTAATAAGGGTACGATGGTGATATTTCCTACACGGTTAATATCTAATTGCGTAAATTGAGCTCTTAAGAAATTGTCGTCATTTATTAAATTGATGAAATTTAATAAATTTTCCTGACGTTGTTGCTTTAAACTCGGCAAATTTCGGAAATATTCGCCCGAAAGCAATATAATTCTTGCGGAATATCTTTCGGATAGTGGAAAAAAGTATCCTTCGCTATCAACATACACATCTTCCCGGCCATCAGACATCAGGATTCTGGCCACAGGAATATGTTGTTCGATATCAATATTGAGATTACCTTCTATACCTCTGAAAACCTGACAGCTCTTAATTTGTTTATTTTTCAATACTCTTTTTTCAACTTCTCGTAAATCTATTTTCTCAAAAAGCTTTCCTGTCAATTGGTCGCTACCCTGCTTGGTAGCCAGATTTTCAATTTCTTTTTTATCTATAAAAAACTGCTCGTTGGCATTTTTAATCTTTATCTCAATCTTTTTGCAACGGTCGGTAGAAAAGGTATTGCTCGAAAAAATAATAAGTATGACAACCGCAATCAAGGCACTCCCTGCCATGACCCACCTGCCGATTTTCTTAAAATTTAATTTCTTTTCCATTTTCAGTTAGCACGTAAATATTATGTCTTGAACTTTGCCGCGACGGCGGACCGTTTTACCTGAAGGCAGGTTCATAATAATCAATATTATCAAATTCATTACTCAGCGTAATCAGGTTAATCAGCTAAAACGGTCCGCCGTCGCGGCAAAGTTCAAGACAATTTCCTCAAAAACCCATTCTTATCTCCCATCAGCTTGAAATGATCGGCTTCTTTGGGCTCTAAATCGGTTTTGCAAAGTTCTTTTAATTTTTCTATATCCTTGCTCCACTCATACCCGTTAAAGTACGCTAATCCTTTGTGGTCTCTTATTTTGTATAGTGCCCCAGGCTTATAAGCAGTGCCTAAATATACAAATTGCAATCCATTATCTTTTGCCCAACGTATGGCTTTCCACATCATCCACTTGCCTAACGAGTGCGTACGCATATACTCAGTATCAAAGAACGCAAACCAGTAGTGTAATATATCTTTGTCTAAGGCTGTCAGAATAAATCCTAAAAACTTGCCCTCTGATGAAAAACGAAAAATATGGGTTCCTATTTCTCTCGACAGAATATATTGCCAACGCTCTATGCTCATATTGTCGTCACCTATCCGCTGCGATATGTATTCCTGACAGAAATCAACAAAAGCCGGTTCGTTTAAATCAAAGTCTTCTTTCTTAATTACCTCTAATTCAACCTTTAACGGTTCCACTAAACGATTAACCCTGCGGTTTTCAGAAGTATCATCAAAACTATCCAACTCCACTCTTAAACTTCTTGCCAGATAAAAAATGTCTCCCTCTATGCTCAAATCGCCTGTATAAGGTAGAAACCCTTTTGCATATATCTCAGGCATCTCCTCTTGCGATTCTTTGTAACAATAAATCGCGTAATCGAAGGTATAATTTGAATAATCAACTCTGTTTTCAGAAAAGAAAATTTTCATAAAGGGTAATGCTATATTAAACGTAAGACTTCTTCGGCTATCTCCTGCCCTGCATTCGGTTTTCCTAAAGTCTTGATGTTCTTACTCAATTCTTTCATGGTTGTCGGGTTATCTGCCAGTTCAATGGCTTTATCCACCAACTTCTCTCTTGCTTCCTGGTCTTTTACCAACCAGGCAGCATTTACATTAACCAGGCTCAAAGCATTCTGCGTCTGATGGTCTTCTGCGGCAGCCGGAAATGGTACTAAAATACATGGTTTGGCTGTCAGACAAAGTTCAGATACGGACAATGCCCCTGCTCTTGAAACCACTAAATCGGCAGCGGCATAAGCTAAATCCATTTCATAGATAAAGTCAGATACATAGACCCTATTGGTTTGTAAAGCATCTACTGCCGATTTAGCCTGGTCGATAAACAATTTACCTGTTTGCCAGATAATCTGCAAATCGTTAGAAATTAAATCATTCAACCCTGCTTTAATAGACTCATTAATGGTTTTTGCTCCCTGACTACCGCCAATAATCAGCAATATTTTTCTATCATCGCTTAAGCCGAAATGTTTCAATGCCTGCTCACGCTTAGAAGCAGTTTCCAGTATATCTTTTCTTACCGGATTCCCCGTCATCACTATCTTCTCAGCCGGGAAAAACCGCTCCATACCCGGATACGCCACGCATATTTTCTTTGCTTTTTTGGCTAAATTCTTATTGGTAACTCCGGCAAAGGAGTTTTGCTCCTGAATCAGTGTAGGTACTTTTAAAAAATTAGCCATTATTAAAGTTGGCCCACTTGCATACCCTCCAACACCGATAGCCACATTGGGCTTGAAATTCTTAATAACGCTATACGTTTTCCACAAACTTCGAATCAACTTGAATGGTAGTCCTATATTGGCCAGCATATTGGAGCGATTAATACCTGCAATGGGTAAGCCAATAATTTTATACCCAGCTTTAGGTACTTTCTCCATTTCCATTTTTCACTCGGCACATACAAATAAGATTTCAATACCTGGGTCTTTGGCTTTCAGTTCATTGGCTATTGCCACTGCAGGATAAATATGCCCTCCTGTACCTCCACCCGAAATTATTATTTTTGCGCCTTTACTCATTCAGATTTTATAGAAATTGGTTTATTATTTTAAAGCAGCAACCTTGCCTTCATCATGCTCACCTTTGGTTACACTCAATACAATACCTATAGCCACCGAGGTAAACAGAATAGAAGTTCCACCCATACTCATTAAGGGCAGGGTTTGTCCGGTTACAGGTCCTAAACCTACATTGATAAACATATGGACGAACGCCTGAAATACAATACTAAAGGTAAGCCCCACACAGAGCAGCCCCCCAAAAGCCCGGTTGGTATTTTCTACGTTTTTCAGGCCTCTATATAAAAGCCAAAGGTACATAAACATGGTGACAATTGCCCCTAAAAAGCCGTATTCTTCTACAATTATAGCATATATATAGTCAGAAAAGGCCTCTGGCAGGTAATTGCGCTGAAAACTTTTTCCGGGGCCGATGCCAATCGCTCCGCCTCTGGCAATAGCAATCATGGCCTGGTCTCGCTGATAGCTATCGTCTCTATCTGCATTACCTATCACTTTATCTCCGTTTAAATCTACCTTGGCAAAGGCCTCTATACGCTCTAATACTACCTGCCCACGGCCAAAGTCAACCCCTCTGTTATATAGAAAAATACTGATACTTAATACTACTACTATAGCCCCTATTACAAAACCTGCCATACGCAATAGGTAACGGGCAGGTACACGGCCCACCCACATAATAATAAAACAGGTAAGACCCAGAATAACCGCCGTCGAGAAGTTGGTTATAGCCAACATACCACATAACAAACCACACCAGAAAATCAGCCCCAATAAGGTTTTAGGGTTATACTCCATATTCTGCCTGCGTGCCAGCATGGCTGCCAGATTGGTAATCAATACTAACCGCACTAAGTCTGACGACTGGAATGAGATACCGAAGATGTTTATCCAGCGTTTGGTTCCTCCCACAGTTGTACCAAAGAAATAGGTGTATAACAAGAGAAATGGCGTAATCCAGAGTAATAATCTTGAAACACCGGCAAAATTTGTGTAGTTGATGCGGTGCATACACCAGATAACTCCCAGACCTAATAAAAGATGGATAGTATGTGAGAGCAGATAGCTTTCGGTGTTTCCACCAGCTCTTTTATAAGCACGA
>CBIHRH010000469.1:0-4627 GCA_966212365.1 uncultured Emticicia sp.
ATTTATGTTGCCTTGCAGGTTTTCGTTAGGGTCATGATGATTAATCATGATTCGTCTTAATCCTGCACCCACGTAAAAGTCGAATACAAAGTTCGTACTTTTTTTCAATTCATTGCGTATTCTTATCTGATATCCGATTTTGGCACTGAGACCCACTACATATTTATTAATAGGATAATTTACTATTTCATAATAATTACACATGCCACTCTCACATTCTCGCCCTACGCTCCTACTTGCCCTGTCGTTGATTTGTTTAAATAGTAATTCATAGGCCACATATCTGCCATTAAAAGCATTTCTATATTTTCGCGCTTCTATTTTTGCACGGATATTCTCTCTGAATCTGCTTTCGGTGCCGCCATTCAGGGCTAGGGCTGTCCAGAAATTAGCCGCAGATGTGCCATAGCCCAATTCTTCCGACAAAGTCCACCTATTACCTTTTAAGCGGTGTTCTATGGCAAACTGAAAGGTATTATCAATGTCTAATATAGCCAGAGGGGCTATTTTAAAGGCAAGATGTTTCTTTTGAAGCGTATCCTGTGCGAATAAATGACCAGATAAAACTATAACGAACAGCAAGGTAAGTGAGGTATATCTCATGATTCTATCGGAATTTTGCTCAGTAGTTTCAGTTCTTGCTGTGCATTATAGCTATATTGGTAAATACCTTGTTTCCCGGTTATAATCAATACATTGGCATCGGGAATGACATCAAAAGCTGTAAAATCATTAAAAGATTTAATTAGCTTTATATCATTAGGATTAGTCTTGTCAAATACTTTAAGTCCAAAGTCTCCTTCCGTTACAAATAAAAGATTGCCATCTACTCCTAATCCATGAGGGCTTTGCATGGGGTAGCTTTTTAGCAATTGCGGTTTGCTCATGTCTCTGATATCGACTACATCTAAAGAATTCAGACCTCGGTTGCAGTTCGTACCACTACGAAGGGTAACATAGGCATAATTTCCCTCAGCCACCACAGGGTCGCAGGATACTACATGCGAGTACACAGCCACCCGTGAAGGGTTCTCCGGATTGCTTATACTAAAAATAAACATACCGGTTTGCGTACCTACCAATAGATGTCCCTCAAAAGGAAAAATGGTTTCGACTACTGTATTAAGCGACACCCGTTTAATGAAGACAGGGTTTTCGGGCTGGGTAATTCTGAAAACCTTTAATGATGTATTATCAACAATATACAAATAGTTGTCGGCAATAGTGAAGCGAGCTGTAGAGCCGCCCCTACCAACACTTGAACCATTATCCATAGCAACACTATCACCTTTGCAAGCATAGATAAATGCCATCAGAACTAAACTATAGATGAGTTTTTTCATAGTTGTAATGGTTTAGCGGAAACATTTAGGATTGGTTAACTCGACATATTCCCATGCTTTTACATACCCTTTACTCGGGTCAACACATTCAAATTTGCCTCTTTCGTTTGGATAACTTGGATATGGGAAAGCTTTTTCGACGCGCTTCAAAACCTTTATATTATTCGGATCAGAAATATCAATACTTACCAGATCATCTCCATTATCAGCATAGAGAATATCGTTTTTTATAGAAATATCTTTGTTGACGGGAATGGCCAGAAAGGCAACAGGCTTAGGGTTGGTTTTGTCTGAATTATCGAAAATATGGATACCTTCCCCTGATTCGTTGATATAAAGGTATTTTCCTTTGGTATAGATTTTACCGGGATGGGTGAGTCCTCTGGCTTTTTGTAGTTCTATTTTACGTATACTGGCATAGTCGGTATAAATGGGTCGGTAACCCATTACTTTTTCGTTAGCTACTTTTTCGTCTTCATGCATACAACTATTCAAGAGGGCGATGATTGCCAGAAAGTATAGTTTTTTCATAGTATTGTGTTTTAACCGCTTATCTACTATGACAACAATCGCCCTCGAATGGTTGGAAAAAATCTAGTTTTTTTTCAGATAGCTAATTACTGCTTTTCTTATATCATTTCTCACATCACCATCCGGAAAAAAATCACTTACAGATATAATATCAGGATTGGTTTTAACAAAGAAATCAAGGTTGCGTTCCTTGCCCGTTAATAAGAAGTCACTGGTCACCACTTTGTATTCCTGATTTACATCCAATAGTTTCCCATTGATTTTCCATTCTTTTTTTGCTTCGTCGTAATTAATTTTATCCCATTGCAGATACCCACCGCTTCCATTGTTTTGCAATCCTGTTTCCAGGATTCTTTCCAACAAACGTCCACGCATTTTTACTTCTATTACTTTGCCACCAAAAGGTAAGATTCTCAGTACATCTAATTGCGTAATTTTGCCTGATACTACATCATCAATTCTGATAGAGCCTCCATTAAAGAAGGCGCAATCAGTTGCATCAGGTGTAGCAGTTGTCATGGCTTTGGCTATCATACTACCCATTGGGCATTGTTGATTTCTAACAGTTGACTCATGCCCATCCAAAGGCTCTTTCAGGTCGGCAATTACTTCATTTTTATCAATACCAATGGCTTTAAAGCTAGCATCGGCAATATCTTCCCATTTTTTTACCACTATAGCCGCTTCGGGATTATCAGGTATAGTATTATCAATTTTTCGGAGTTCTGATTTTACTTCGGCTTTACGAGTAACTTTGTTGTATACAATTCTATGGATATAAGCAGTTTTTGCATTGGCATCAGCTTTTGCCATGATTACATCCCCTATTTTCTCAATCATATTTTCATGGTCATGCCCACCCATAATCAGTTTTACTTCGGGTAGCATACCTGCTAGCGTAATGTCGTCAACTTTGTTGATATGGGTAAGCCCCACTACAAAATCACATTGCAGTTTCAGCTCAGTATAAGCTTTTTTGGCCGCCTCAAAGAAATCATCATACCATACATAATCTTTCGGGTTTGATGGCAAAACCACCCCAAACATACCCATTTTCACCTCTTCGCCTTTTGCATTTTTAAAAGTAAAGATTTGGGTCTTCGGGAAAGGGACTTTTGCGCCGTTAACTATCTTACCAAAAGGTTCTATCTTGCCATTGATTTTCTCTAAGGCATTAGTATTTAGCCAGTTGAATTTTGATTCATTGATGCGTTCCTGCAAGTCTTTCTCGTCCAGGTCAAATTCATGATTGCCAAAGCATACCCAGTCTACACCGGCGGCATTCATGGCATCAACCATTTGTCGGCCCTTAATCCCTTTACCTTCATAACGCAACGTGCCTGTTACGGATGGACTCAGAAAGTCACCTGAAAGCACGGTAATTGTATTCGGGTTTTCTTTCAATAGTTCCTGACGCACAGTAGCAACTCTCGCCATCCCTCCTATTTTTCCGTTATCTAAGGGTGATATTTCGTAGACATCGTTCAGATGCAAAAAGGTTACAGCTATTTCGTCCTGACTGGTTTTGCCCACTCTGGCCGTGCGACAAGCGCCCAAGACTAAGGTTAAAGAAAGGAAAAGGAAAAGTTTTTTCATAGAATCAATAATTATGAGTGAGTGATAATAGGTTATAAATTCTGGTAAATAAAAACGCCTATAAAGTTACAAAACTCTATAAGCGCTTCAAATGTATAGAAAAAGCGGTATTTACACCAAAACTTCTTTCAAATGCTTCGGTGTTACCCAATCAGGCTTGGTGGTTCGGATATTGGCCTTCAAATCATTGAGAATGGTATATAGCCCAAAATAGGTACGGTTAACATATAAACCATGCTGTGAGCCACGCGCCGAATTACCGTTTTTCAGTTCCGGCATTTTAGAGATATAATCAAGAAACTGATAGATTTCATCTACATAGCCTGCTGTACCAAAATCAAAGGTATGAGAATCAAAAGGGCGGCCCAGTAAACGAATCATTTGTTTGAATATATCGGTAAAGAAAGCCTGGTCTTTTGGTGAGTCTTCTTTCAATAAGAAATCTAAGTCCCAGAAAATTTTCAGGATTTTCTCTTCATCGTTCAGCGTATCAGGGTTCATCAAGGCAAAGTAGTTCTGATAGTAATCGTCTGGTATTACTTTAATACAACCAAAATCCAATACGCCTAAATTACCTTCGGGCGTCATAAGGAAATTGCCCGGATGTGGGTCTGCATGCACCTTACGGAGTGTATGCATCTGATAATCGTAAAAATCCCACAGTGCCTGCCCGATCTGGTTACGAATCTCCTGCGAGGGATTGGTATCCAGAAATTCTTTCAGGTGCATTCCCTCTATCCAATCCATCGTCAGGATTCGGTTTGATGAAAATTCAGGATAGTATTTCGGGAAAAACAAATGCGGAATATGAGAACAAGCTTCGGTAATTTCGATAGAACGCTTTAATTCTAAATCATAATTCGATTCTTCTAAAAGTCGTTCTTCTACTTCTTTGAAATATCTGTCAATCTCGGCATCGTTCAGCTTCAATAATTGCACAGCCAAAGGGCGGGCCATTCTCAAATCAGAACTAATACTCTCTGCCACACCGGGATACTGAATTTTTACGGCCAGTTTCTTTGCGTTTTTATAAGCCAGATGCACCTGGCCGATTGAGGCCGCATTTTCAGCCTTCAAATCAAACTTATCAAACATTTCAGATGGAGATTTGCCAAAATATTGCTTGAAAGTTTTGATAACCAGAGTTGATGATAAAG
>CBIHRH010000470.1:0-4624 GCA_966212365.1 uncultured Emticicia sp.
CCTTTGATGCATCAAGCAGGGAGATTTGTACACAAAGACGTATCCGTACCAATACGCCTTTACAAGCCTTGCAATTGCTGAACGACCCTGTTTTTGTGGAGGCCTCTAAGAATCTGGCTCTACAAATGCAAAGGAATGCTAAAACAATAGATGCACAAATAAATTGGGCGTATCAACGCATTTTCATTCATGATGCCCCGGGCAAAGATTTAGAAGCCCTTAAACGCTTATATGAAATATCCTTACAGGAATTTAAAGCAAAACCACAAGACAGCAAGGCATTTTTGAAAGAAGAAAAACAACAGGCGGAAACAGCCGCTTTGACGATTGTAGCTAATGCTATATTGAATTTAGATGAGTTTGTAACGAAGCAGTAACACGGATTGGTAATCCGTCGCGGTTAGGTAGGTATTAAATAATTTGATAGAGTTAAAATTACTTATTTGACTGTTCAAGTTTTTTGGTTTCATCAGGATTAAGTCCTTCAAGAATATCATCTTTTTGAGGAAGTAAAGCAGCAATGCTATCATACAACTCTTTCAGATATGCTGCATTCTCAATTTTGTCTATTAACTGATGAAAAGCAGGTTTTATCTCTAAGTCACTAAGCATGATTTTGAAGATTTGATTAAACAAATATAATAAAAAAATTAAACAATGAATCTCTTTCATGAAGTAAGCGAAGCAAACTTACAAGCTATAAAGCGTAGGCATTTTCTGAAACAATGCACTACCGGAATAGGCATGATGGCCTTAGGCTCGCTCACCGGTTGTTTTAATGATAAAAAAGATTCATTGACCGAGAATCCCCTGGCTCCAAAATTGCCCCACTTTGCACCCAAAGCCAAGAATGTGATTTATATGCACATGGCTGGGTCTCCCTCACAATTAGAAATGTTTGATTATAAGCCTGCTCTGGAAAAATGGCACGGCAAAGATTGTCCCGAAGAATTTCTGAAAGGTAAAACATTTGCCTTTATCAGAGGAGTACCAAAGATGTTAGGTCCGCAAGGCAAATTCGCTCAATACGGGCAATCAGGTGCCTGGATGTCTGATTATGTGCCTTTCTTCCATAATATGGCTGATGAAGTTTCCTTTCTGAAAGCCATGCACACCGACCAGTTTAATCATGCCCCTGCACAATTATTTATGCAGACGGGCAGCCCCAGATTAGGCCGTCCGGGTATGGGTGCCTGGGCAACATATGGTTTAGGCTCTGAGAATCAGAACTTACCTGGTTATATAGTATTAACCTCAGGAGGTAAATATCCGGAGGGAGGTAAAAGTATCTGGGGAAGTGGTTTTCTTCCTTCGGTGTATCAGGGTGTGCAATGTCGCTCGAATGGAGAGCCTGTATTATACGTCAATAATCCGGCAGGTATTAGTAGAGATATACGCAGAGAAGCGATTAATACCATCAATGAAATCAACCAACGTCAATATGAAGAGTTTAAAGACCCTGAAATATTGACACGTATTTCTCAATACGAACTGGCATTTAATATGCAAATGACTGTGCCCGAAACGATGGATATTTCTAAAGAACCACAGAAAATTCATGAATTATATGGTACTACACCCGGACAAACTTCGTTCGCCAATAACTGCTTATTAGCCAGGAAATTAGTAGAAAACGGTGTGCGCTTCGTTCAATTATATGATTGGGGATGGGATATGCACGGCTCAAGCAAATCGGAATCTATTGAAATAGCCTTATGGGAAAAATGTCGGCAGATTGACCAGGCTATGTCAGCTTTACTACTAGACCTAAAACAAAGAGGTTTATTGGAGGAAACCCTTGTAGTATGGGGTGGTGAATTTGGCAGAACCCCAATGCAGGAAAATCGGGATAATAAACCTGCTCCTTTTCTTGGTAGAGATCATCATGTAGAAGCCTATACGATGTGGCTTGCCGGAGGCGGAATCAAAAAAGGATTTACCCATGGAGAGACAGACGAGATTGGGTATTATGGTGTAAAAGGTAAAACTCATGTACACGATTTACAGGCCACTATCTTAAATCAATTGGGGCTGAATCATGAAAAACTTACCTATGATTTTCAAGGCCGACCATTCAGATTGACAGATGTAGGTGGAAAAATAATAAATGAGATAATTGCCTGATTGGCGCCTGTTCATTCCTTCAAATTAGTAGCAACACCTTATATGTGTTGCTATTTTTATATCCTATCTTTGCAAAGATTGTATTTCAATACACTACTTCTATGAAAAAACTGATTCTTTCTATTGTATTTTGTTTGATATTCGTCATTGCTACACAAGCGCAAAAATGGGAACCTATTTCATCGGCTTCAGGAGAGCTTCCACTGACCTGGAAAACCACACAACAAACGGCATCTTTAGTAGTAGATATTGATAATGACGGCATTCAGGAACTTGTGCTGGGTTGCAGAGAAAAAGCCCCTGCCTTGATTTACTTTAAATACGAGTCTTCGATAGGTTGGCGGGAGTTTGCCATTGAGAAAGAGTTTCTGACGATTGAAGCCGGAGGAGCTTTTTATGATATAGATAATGATGGCGATAAGGATATAGTGTTTGGTGGCGACTGGCAAAGCAATAAACTCTGGTGGTGGGAAAATCCATATCCTTTTTATAATCCAAATGTGCCCTGGAAACGCAAGGAAATCAAAACCGATGGAGAAACACAATACCATGACCAGGTGTTTGGCGATTTCAAGCAAACTGGTAGAGCCCAGCTAGCTTTCTGGAATCAGGGTGCCAAAACCTTGTTTATTGCAGATGTACCGGAAGAAGCCTGGAGAGGTAGAAAATGGGCATATGAACCTGTTTTTGTGGCTGAGGAGAAAGAAAAGAAATCGTGGTATGCAGAAGGTTGTGCAGCTGCTGATGTAGATGGTGATGGCTTTACTGATTTGATTGCAGGCAATTACTGGTTTAAATATGTAGATGGTAAATTCAAAGCCATTCAATTCGGAGAGGAAGGGGGTAGGGTAGTAGCTGCCAAGTTTCGTGCGGGCAAAAAGATGCAGATTGTGGTATCACCAGGCGATGGTACAGGTAGATTGCTGTACTACGAATGCACAGGCAGTGCAGAAGTTACAGCCAACTGGAAAGCCAAAGATTTAATAGTAAGAGAACTGATACATGGGCATACTTTAGAGGCTGCAGATATTGATGATGATGGGAACCTGGATATTTTTTGTGCAGAAATGGCTAAGTGGTCGGAGAAGAAAACAGAGCCTGATAATCCAAATGCAGAAGCTTTTATTTTTTATGGTGATGGTAAAGGAGGATTCAGAAAGACAACTTTCCAGAAAGGCCTCGATTTTCATGAAGGACGTGTATACGATGTAGATGGTGACGGCGATATAGATATAGTTTCGAAGCCTTACAATTGGAACGCACCAAGACTGGATATATGGCTACAGAATGGGAATGGCAAAAAATTACCTAATATCAGCAGAACACTTGATGGTAGAATCGGATTAGAGCTATACAGTTTAAGAGATGAGTTTAAAACGGATGTTCCCGGAACTTTAGCCTATATAAAGAGCCTCGGGATAAAGGAAGTAGAAGTAGCAGGGACTTATGGCATGAAACCCGAAGATTTCAGAAAGGAATTAGACAATGCGGGTCTAACGCCTTATGGTACGCTTCTTGATTTCGGATTATTCAAAGATAGCCTTGATAAAGTCATTGCTATTGCCAAAGGTTTGGGGGTGACCTATGTAGGCACATCCTGGATACCTCATAAAACCAATCAGTTCAGCAAAGCAGATGCCGATAAAGCTATTGCCATTTTTAATAAAGCAGGTGTAGAATTGGCCAAAGTAGGGCTTCATTTCTTTTATCATTGTCATGGCTATGAATTTAAACCGAGTGAAGAAGGTACGTTATTTGATTATATAGTTCAGAAAACCGATGCTCAGAATGTAAGTTTTGAATGTGATGTCTACTGGGCTTTTCATGGCGGACAAGACCCCGCTTTATTATTGAAAAAACATAAAGGCAGATTCATTGCCATTCATATCAAAGACATGAAACCGGGGCAGGAAACGGGAGAGTTATCAGGTGGCACGCCTCTGACCTCTGATGTAGTAGTGGGAACTGGCCAATTGAATTTTCCTAAAATCCTGCGGGCGGCTATTCAATCAGGTGTAAAATACTACTATATAGAAGACGAAAATGCAGAAGTAAAACAACATCTGCCTTTGACATTGAAATATTTGAAAAATTTGAAGTAAAAATTTAAAAACTTGCTTTGACTGTAAATATCCAAAAAAATGATGATTAAAACTGCTTTTAAGAATAGTATTTATATCTGTCTGCTTTTGCTTTCTCTGGCAATAAAAACAAATGGACAACAAACGGCTAAACCGGAAATCTGCACAAACCCTCCTAAGGGATATGAATTAGGCGGTGATTTTTTAGTAAATCCGATGATAGCTTGTTTAGACTATAGCACTAATATATTTGTACTTTCAATTTCCAGTCCGGCTGGAATTGATAAAGGCTCTGAAGGATATATCTTTAATTACAAAGACAGGGATTCACTTGTTTTTACTAAGGAAAGTAGATATTCAGCCAACAAAGAAGGTATCTATTGGATTGTACAGAGAGGAACCATCACTATAGAGGGTAT
>CBIHRH010000471.1:0-4622 GCA_966212365.1 uncultured Emticicia sp.
ACTTTCATTACGGTAGGATAGGTGATAGAGTCTTTGGTAAGATGTTTTGGCAAATCAATACCCATGACACTCAATAGCCATAGACAAGTACTGATACCAAATACCCAGGTAAACACCCCTACCATCGCCCCTGCAACACCATCAATCGTACCTAAGATAGTAAACCTTAAAGCCCGGCGGAGCATCCAGCCCAATTTGTTGATTAGAAAAATAGTAGGAAAAAAGATGATGGCAAAACTCAGATAAGGCAGGAAACGATTCGCCAGACTTTCTCCGATGGTAGGTGCTATCAGATTCATGCCAAAGCCTAAAAACTTAAAGCCGACGACAATAGCCACAATAAAAGCTATCACGCCGATGATTTCAATAAACAGCCCTTTTACATATCCGCGATAAGCCCCATATAAAAGGATAACGATAAAAACTAAGTCAAGCACGTTCATGTGGTAAAACAAGATATTAGAGTATGTTAAAACATACTCATAGGATTAATACGTAAAACTCCCGGAAATATTTCTTTCCTAATCCTGATATTACAAAGGTATAGCTTTTTATACGCAAAAGAGCACAAAAAAGGGTAGTCTTTTTCAAAACTACCCCTTGCTTGATTTATGCACGGATTATTGATATTTTCCACCGCCGTATTTGGCAATATGCTCTTTTATTTTGCTGATACGGTTTTCAGGGCTTGGGTGAGTACTCATAAATTCATCCTGACGGGCACCGCCACTGGCTTCTTCCAGAATCTTCATTACCTCAATCATGGCATTAGGGTCATAACCTGCCTGAATCATATATTTTACTCCAAACTCATCTGATTGTAGTTCATCATTACGCCCGAATTTCATTTGCTGAATCTGTGCCACATATTGTGCTATCTGACCTGCTCCCATTCCTGAATAAGGATCGGTAGTAGCAGTGGCCACGGCACCAACCAATCCCTGATAAAAATCCGATTTAGCCATCTGCTGCGCCGAATGTCTATGTATGACATGGCCAACTTCGTGGCCTAAAACACCGGCCAATTGGGCTTCGCTTTTCAGGCGTTTTAATAATCCGACGGTAATAAATATCTGCCCACCAGGTAATGCAAAGGCATTTACAGTCTCGTCGTCAGCTAATACGTGAAAATCAAACTGGTAAGGTATTTCTATACCCTTTGATTTGGCTTCTTCTTCCAGTTGCTTCACTATTTTATAACCAACTGCTTTGGCTTCCTGCTGTACTTCATTGTCGCTATATACACCCCCATACTCCTGCGCCATCTGGGGTGCACTTTGTAAACCCATAGCTACTTCCTGTTCGGGTGTCAGGGCAATATGCTGCTCTTCCCCTGTGAGAGGGTTTACCTGATTTTTGCTATAATAACTAATCGCCGCAATAACTGCCATGATTACGCCGATGATAAGCCTTAATTTAAATCCTGATGATTGCATAGGTTGTATTTATTTATAAAACGTATCTAAGGTGTTAGTACTACGAATTAGAAACAATTGTTTAGAAAAAGTAACAAATTTTTAGAAAAACTATTCAAGTATTGTCAACGTCTTTTGCATATTATGAATTATAGGTGTGAGTAAATATTTGTGGCACGAACCGTGCGACGGTCGCTTCCAGTTCGTGGTAGATATAAGCTAACTTGCAATAGGACAAGTATTAATAATACCTATATCTGGAAAGGCTATAGGTATTATTAATACTCATTCCCCTCAAAAGAATCTCCTACTTTTCAATATTTACCGCGAGCTTCCAGCTCGCGCCACAGTTTTATCAATCATTCTATTTTAATATCGAAAGTGCGGCATCAATATACGTATAGTTCTCTGGTTGAAAATGATGAACAGGTTTCACGACTTTGGTTTCACCTAGACGCACAATAATGGCATTCTTCTCCTTAATGGCAAATACATACTGCCCGAACAGCCCGTTCATTGATGGGATAGACATGCCTTTATGGTTTACAATCCAGAACTGATAGCCATAATAATCTACTGCCTTACCTCCTTCTGTCGGGTCTTTCAGATAACTGGCGGGTGTCATGGCTGCTTTCATATAAACTTCCGGTACTATTTGTTTGTCTTTCCATTTACCATCTGTCAGCATCAGTTCACCAAAGCGGGCATAATCACGGGCGATACCATTAAAACAACAAAAGGCCTTTTCATGTTTTTTTTCACCGTCCAGCAGCCACAAAGCATCCTGTTCTGCGCCCATAGGCTTCATAAAATACTCAGAAACTAAAGTTGAGATATTTTTACCAAATGCTTTTTCAAGCACCAATCCTAATACCTGCGTATCGCCACTTCTATACTCCCAATCAACACCAGGCGCTTCTTTTGCTTCCATCAGATTCACTACGTACTCTTCATCATCGGCATAATACATTCTGGCAGAAAGACCCAGATAGCTTTGGTCTGATTCTTTATAATTACTTCCAGAACTCATGGTCAGTAAATCTTTTATGCGAACTTTGGCCAACTCGCCTTCTTTGAAATGTGGAACGTAGTTGCCTACTGGCTCTTCTAAAGATTTTATTTTCCCCTCTCCCACAGCAATCCCCGCCAGCGTAGATATAATACTCTTGGCTGCTGAAAATGACCCACTGATGCTATCCTTTGAATAACCATCCCAATAGCGTTCGTATAGTAGTTTACCATTCTGAATTACCAGAAAAGCATGAGTATTATTCGAGTCAATTTGCGCCAATAACGCATCAGGGATTTGTAATTCGTTATAGGAAGAATCTAATGGCCAGGGTTGTTGCACATTGCCATTTTCTACCAGACGGGTCGGATGAGTTCTGAAATCAAAGATAGAATGCTTGCCCCATGAAAGGAAGTTTCGTATATGCTCAAAAGGCGCAAGAAATAAAAGTCCGAACAATAGAAAGGTGATTGCCGTAAGGGCAATAACAAGCTTTTTAAACATATTAGGATAATGGTTGTGGTGAAACTTTACATATAAAGTTGTGCTATTAATCAGTGTGAAATTTACGTTAAATATAATGAATCAAACAAGGTTTTTATGTGGAAAATTTATTTACCTGTATTCGGGCTGATTATCAATTATTTAGGCATTATTTAGAAAAATTCTAAAACTAATTATTGGAAACTGTGGTTAAAATAAGTAAGTTTGAATTAGTTGTCATGAGAACGATTGGATAAACCTAAAAATATATTAAGTATGACTGACGAGCAATTATTGGCAGAAGAGCCCCTGCTTATTGAGGATAAAACACGATTTGTCCTTTTTCCTATTAAACATAACGACATCTGGCAATTTTATAAAAAACATGAGGCTTCTTTCTGGACTGCCGAAGAGATTGACCTATCGCCGGACTTGAAAGATTGGGAAGGATTAAGTGACGGCGAACGCCATTTTATCTCGCATGTATTGGCTTTCTTTGCGGCTTCTGATGGTATAGTGAACGAAAACTTAGCAGTCAATTTTATTTCCCGCGTACAATTTGCCGAAGCTAAATGTTTCTATGGATTCCAGATTATGATGGAAAACATTCACTCCGAAACCTATTCGCTTCTGATTGATACCTATATTAAAGACCCTATTGAGCGAGATAAAATGCTTAACGCCATAGACCATATTCCATGTGTGAAGAAGAAAGCCGACTGGGCTTTACGTTGGATTGATAATGGAAATTTCATAGATCGTCTGTTGGCATTTGCCGTAGTAGAAGGTATCTTCTTCTCAGGTTCATTCTGTTCAATTTTCTGGTTGAAAAAACGTGGTTTGATGCCGGGTCTTACTTTTTCAAATGAATTGATTTCACGTGATGAGGGCTTGCACCGTGACTTTGCCTGTTTACTATATACGGAATACATCAAGAACAAATACGAAGCATCAAAAGTATATGATCTGGTGAAAGATGCGGTAAGCATTGAGAAAGAATTTGTCACTGATGCTTTACCGGTTTCGCTAATAGGTATGAATGCCGAATTGATGTGCCAGTATATAGAATTCGTAGCCGACCACTTGCTAGAGTCTTTGGGATTAGAGAAAGTGTATAATGCAGCCAATCCTTTCGATTTCATGGATATGATTTCGTTGCAAGGCAAAACCAATTTCTTCGAAAAACGTGTGGGTGAATATCAGAAAGCAGGTGTAATGTCTGGTAAAGAACAGATGTCATTCTCGCTTGACGAAGAATTTTAAGAGTATAATATTTTGTTATTGTAGTTTGGTAAAGATAGGGGCAGAAGATATTTTGTCCCTATTTTGTTTCCATAACCTAAACCAATAATACCTATGCCCGATTTACAACATTTTCTTCTATTTGCCTTAGCCGCGCTGATGCTCAATATAACGCCCGGCAATGATATGCTATTTGTGATTACAAGAAGCCTGAGCTATGGTACTAAAGCAGGTATCTTTGCTGCTTTAGGTATCGGTGTAGGTTGTTTTGTTCACATCTTTGCTTCAGTGGTGGGTTTATCCCTCATTATCCGTCAATCAGAATTCCTCTTTAATCTGATTCGTTATGCAGGGGCAGCCTACCTGATTTATATAGGTGTGAAAAGCTTTTTAGAGAAACCATCCACTATGCTTGTCAATCAGGCTCAAACAAACAAAGATTCTTCACTTAAAACATTAAGACAAGGAGCTAT
>CBIHRH010000472.1:0-4611 GCA_966212365.1 uncultured Emticicia sp.
TGTTGGGGAGGGTTAGGGTGGGGTTAAGTTTTTTCTCTAATATTTATTTTTACTTATATAAAACCCGTTTACCAGTTCAAACTATGATGAACAAGAAATTTACAAAACTCTTTGTAGGGGGGCTCTTTATTGCCCTGCAAAGCCTTGCCCAGGTGCCCGAAGAAAATCGTTTTACCAAGGTTGTACTCGGTGAAAAACTAGACGAACCGATGGAAATGGCCTTACTGAAAGATGGTCGTGTACTATTTGTGGAGCGTAAGGGAGCTTTAAAACAGTATAGCCCTATCACTAAAGAAATCAAAACCCTCGCTACAATTCCGGTTAATACCAAGTATACCAATCGTGAGGGAGTAAAACGTGAAGCTGAGGAAGGCTTAATGGGTTTGATTCAAGACCCGAATTTTGAAAAAAATCATTGGGTTTATATGTATTATGCCGACCCGGATGTAGCTAAGCACGTATTGGCTCGTTGGGAATTAAAAGGCGAAGAACTGGTAGAAGCTTCAAAGAAAGTAATTCTGGAAGTACCAACTCAAAGACATGAATGTTGCCATACTGGTGGCGGTATGGTATTCGATAAGGCAGGTAATTTATACCTGACTGTCGGTAACAATACAAGTAACAGTAATTCAGAGGGCTATGCAACAATTGATGAACGCCCGAATCAGGAAGACTGGGATGACCAACGTGGTGCATCCAATACTAACGATTTACGCGGTAAAATCCTGAGAATTAAACCGGAAGCTAACGGTACTTACTCAATTCCAAAAGGAAACCTTTTCCCTGAAGGAACACCTAAAACGCGTCCGGAAATCTATACCATGGGTCATCGTAATCCATGGAGACCAAGTATCGATAGCAAAACGGGTTATTTATACTGGGGAGAAGTAGGTCCTGATGCCTCGAAAGATTCAGAACGTGGCCCACGTGGATATGATGAATTTAATCAGGCCAAAGGTCCGGGCTATTTTGGCTGGCCTTATTTCATCGGCGATAGCAAACCATACACTGACTGGGATTTTGTAACCAATAAACCAAAGTTGGATTCAAAATTTGACCCTGCTAAACCCATCAATGATTCTCCGAACAACACAGGTTTAAGAGAATTACCACCTGCACAAAAAGCCTTTATCTGGTATCCTTATGCTATTTCAGAAGAATTTCCACTAGTGGGCAGTTCAGGCCGTAGTGCAACGGGTGGTCCAGTATATCACCGCTCTGATTTTCCGATTGCTAAACGTCCTTTCCCAGATTATTATGAAGGTAAATGGTTGATTGTGGAGTTTATGCGTGGCTGGATTATGAGTATAACAATGGATGAAAACGGCAACTATAATTCAATGGAGCGTTTTATGCCGAATACCGACTTCGGTAGCGCCATTGATATAGATTTTGCGCCTGACGGAGACCTATACGTATTAGAATATGGTACAGCCTGGTTCAAAGGTAACGATAATGCTCGCCTGGTAAAAGTAGAATATAATGCAGGTAACCGCAAACCTGAAGTACAGATTGCAGCTGATAAAATAGGTGGTGCTATTCCGTTAAAAGTAAATTTCTCGTCGGAAGGAAGTAAAGATGCTGACGGCGATGCTTTGACATACGAATGGAAAGTAAGCAATAAAACTGCCGGAACAAGGGTATTTAAAACTGCTAATCCAACGGTAAGTTTCGACAAAGCAGGCGTTTACAAAGCTACTTTGACTGTAACTGATGCCAAAGGCGCTAAAAATAGCCAGTCTTTGGATATAAAGGTTGGTAACGAACCTCCGATGGTAGCTTTTGATATTCTGAAAGGGAACAAAACGTTCTACTTCCCGAATAAACCGATTGAGTATGATGTGAAAGTAGACGATAAAGAAGATGGTAGCTTAAGCAATGGTAAAATCAAGCCAGAACAAGTGGCTGTAAGCATCGATTATATGCCAATCGGGTATGATAAAATTGAAGTTTCTCAGAATCATAGAGGAGCTGACGCCGCAGCATTTGCTTCAACCGGACAACGTTTAATGGCAGCTAGTGATTGTAAAGCCTGCCACGTGATTGATAAAAAATCTGTAGGCCCAAGCTATACCGATATTGCTAATAAGTACAGAGGCAACGCAGGTATCGTTGACCAGTTAGCTAATAAGGTAATCAGTGGTGGTATGGGTGTTTGGGGCGAGCATGCGATGAGCGCACACCCAACATTATCAAAAAGCGATGCTACTTCAATGGTCGAATATATTCTGAGCATCGGGGAGAAAAAAGATGTGAAGACTTTCCCTATCAAAGGTAGTTATACAACCGCTATCCCTGCGGGACAAAAAGAAAATGGTTCATTTGTATTAAGAGCATCTTATAAAGACAAAGGCACTAAATTAATGCCTGCTTTAGCTTCTGAACAGACAATCGTATTAAGACACCCATTCCTGGATCCTGAATTGGCTAATAAAGCCAAAGGCACTCAAAAAGTAATGACTCCATCTAAGTCATTCTTTGTAGTGGGTAATGATGCTTATATTGGGTATGATAAAATAGACTTTACCAACATCAATCAGATTGACTTTTTGGTGATGGCTACTACACGCGTAGGTGCTGCCGGAGGTGTCATAGAAGTTCACTTAGATTCTCCAACCGGACCAATAGTAGGTAAAACAGAAATGGTAGAGGTGAAAGAGCCAGCTCCTTTCCGTCCGCCTGCGGCTACTCCTGCTGCTCCGGCACAAGGTAATAGTGCTAACGCTACTACTCAGCAACAACAAAGACCTGCAAATACAACTGCTCCGGCTATGCCAGATATGAATGCGATGATGAGAAGAGGAGCAACAAAAGCAACAGTGAATGTATCAGCCGGTGGAGCGCATGATGTGTATTTCGTCTTTAAAAACGAAAAAGCATTACCGACACAAATATTAATGCAGGTAATAGGAGCAGAATTTAAAAGTAATACTAACTTGTAAGAGTATATTTGAATATTATTATTCTGACCGAAAGGCGAAGATTTTTTAGCTAGACTAGGCACATTTTGCAGATGTATCCATCGGACCGCCGAAGCGGCAGCTACATCGAAAAAATGCAACGAAGTATAGCTAAAAAAGATTTCTTTGCAAGTCGAATCATAATGTTTAAAGATACTCTAATCTTTTCAACTCAATTACTATTTAACCTCTTGATATGATAAAAACCTTAAACTTAAGAACAATCCTGTTAGGGATTGTTCTTTTTTCGTTCAATTTCGTTTCGTTCGGGCAAAAATTGGCTCCCGGGCCACAGGTACTTACCTTCCACTCTGATGTGGATGATACCGAACAGCCTTACGGCTTATATCTACCAAAGAATTATAATGCCAAGAAGAAATACCCATTGGTAGTAATGCTTCATGGAGCAGGTTCTAATCATCGCTTAGCTTTGCGCCGTGTATTTGGTAAAAGTAATTCCGAGGGTGAATCCGATGTAGAAGCAAGCCGTTATTTCCCTGAATGGAAAGACGTTGACTACATCGTAATCAGTTCTTTTGCCCGTGGAACAATGGGCTATCAGGGCGTAGCAGAAAAAGATGTAATGGATATGGTGGCCGATGCTAAGAAACGTTTTTCGATTGATGAAAACCGTACTTATCTCACGGGCCTGTCAATGGGCGGTGGTGGAACTATGTGGATTGGTTTAAGCTATCCTGATATGTGGGCCGCTATTGCTCCGGTTTGTCCAGCCCCTCCTGGTGGGACGCTTGATTTAGTACCTAATTCAGCCAGCTTTCCTGTTTATTTCTTTCAGGGAGATGCTGACCCTGCTGTAAAAGTAGATTCTACCCGCAAATGGGTGCAACGTTTTAAGGATGCAGGTGCTCAGGTAGAGTACACAGAATATCCGGGTGTAAAACATGATAGTTGGGTAAATGCTTATAAAGATGAGTTTATTTTTGATTGGTTTGCTAAATTTAAACGTAATCCTTATCCGGAGCATGTTCGTTTCGCTGCCACACAGTATAAACACAATAAGTCTTACTGGATAACTTTAGATGAATTTACACCGGGAATAACTGCGTTGATTGATGCGAAGTTCACTACAAAAAATCGTTTGGAAATTAGCACCAAAGGCTTAAAAACTTTCACACTCAATCTGACAGACCATCCTAGCTTCAAATCTAAATCTCCTTTAGAGTTAGTAATTAATGGTCAAACAATTCGTGCCGAGGCTGGTGCTACTTTGACATTGACACAAAGTGGTAATTCATGGGCAGTAAATACATTGAACACTTTAGCATCAGCTAAGAAACGTGGTGCAGAAGGCCCGATGTCAGAAGCAATTGCTGACCGCCATGTATATGTCTATGGTACAGGTGGCAGCCCATCACCAGATGAATTAGCTAAAAGACGAGCAGAGGCCCAAAAAGCCATGGAATGGTCTACTTACAGAGGCGATTTCTTAGGCAGAGTAATGGTTTTCCCACGTTTATTAAGCGATAAAGAAGTTCGTCCAAGCGATATTGAAAGCTCAAATCTGATTCTTTTCGGTACAAAAGAAACCAATACTTTGATTGAGAAATACAGCGATAAATTACCTGTATCATTAAAAGCATCGGCTGATGGTTATGGTCTGGCTTATGTATTTCCTGTAGGCAATCGTTAT
>CBIHRH010000473.1:0-4608 GCA_966212365.1 uncultured Emticicia sp.
AACTATATCACTTAGCATAGCTTTAAAAATTTTTAATTAATACTATTTTAATGGTGAACTATTTCTAATGTATAAATAAGTTAAACTGGCAATTGTACTTTTTATATTAAAGCGAAATGTAAAAGCTCCTATAACCTTTATAAAATTGATTTATCGTTTAAATGTGGGGATAATACCTATTAATTAATTTATTTTACGGCGTATTGCAAATGAAAAATAAGTAGATTTATTTACGTAGAAAAATCATCATCAATACTCGTTTTTCGGCTTTCTTGTTAAATATAAAGAAGAAAAAAACACAAAATCAAGAGAAAGTCACAAATTGGTTGATTTTCATAGAATAATACAACTATTACTTTTTTTGGTAATAAAGTTTTTAAGATTGCTAGACACGTATTTTATTTTACATTTTTAGCAAAAAACAAAATTATACTAAATAATAACTAGTTATTAATACTTATTTATTTTGTTTTTGCGCACAAATAAGTAAGTAAATTTTTTGTCGCATTTTGATATTTTTCGAAGATTTTATTGTTTTTTTCTTAAAAGTTTCTTAGAAATCTACTAATGTTATGAGTTACATAACCAACCAATAAGATAAGACTATCAATAAATAATCCAATTTTTTCAAAATATTAGTACATACTATTGCAAGTTCATTTAATATTATTATGCAGATAAAAAGAACTGAATTTAAGATGATCCATTAATGGAATTGAAGAAAATGAGATTTTGCAACCTCAAACCTTTAGGAGCACGTTAGTAATAATGTGATGTCTTATGCATACTTTCCTAAAGTCCTCTGTATCAAAACCTGCATCCACATTTAAAAACAATTATCAACACTTATAGTATTGGGATGGATAAATGGGCTTGGGAATCGTTTTCCGGAAGCCTGAAAATTTCCACGCAACCCTGGGGTTGTGTTTATTGCAACCATTCCAAAAAATAATGTGCTTATCTACTTCTAACATAAAATAGCCTTTGGAAAAATAATTTTGAATTTCCACTAAAAATAATGCCCTCATGTTTATGAGGGCATTATCAATTATACTTTCAAAACCTTACTGCTCCCAGCGCCAGTCTTTACCGATAATTAATTCGTTTTTGAGGTTTTGTTTAATCAAAAACTCTTTGGTATCGCTATCGTTCATTTTCTTCACAGGTAGTGCATCGGCATTTGCTAAAGCATAGAGCATCATGGCCGTAAAACGCACATTATTGTTGATTTGCTTTTTGTCTATCAAATCAAAACGATCACAGTTGGCATGATAGCAGTTGTAGGCTTTTACGGGGAAACTGCCTGATGGCGAGCAAACCGGCACCCCCTGAATCATGAATGGCTGATGGTCTGAATGCAAGCCTGCCGAATTAGGATTGGTATTGGTGAATGTTGAATCGACATTCTTGATTTTTTTACCAATTTCATCAAAGAAAGAACGCAATTCAGGGCGACCCATGGCATTAAATCCTTTGGCGTTGTTTACCATGTCCAGATTCATCATCAACTGAATCTGGTCTAGTTTGCCTTCATCTTTATATTTTTTTACCAGCGCTTTAGAGCCTAATAAGCCTTGTTCTTCGCCCATAAACATCACAAACTCTATCGTACGTTTTGGTTTTAGTTTCAAAGCTTGGAAAACTCTGGCTACATCTAATACTGTAAAAGAACCAATACCATTGTCCATTGCTCCCGTTGCTAAATCCCATGAGTCCAAGTGTCCACCAATCACAATTTTATCATTGGCATGTTTTCTGGAACTACCCGGTAGGGTCGCTATCACATTTCTGGCCCTGATAGGTCGGCTGAAATTCTGCATATCAATTACTGCCCAGATATTCTTTTCTTCATTCATCCATTTACGGATAGCCTTACCACTCTCTACCGATACACATACGGCAGGAATAGGAATCAAAGCACCGGTAACAGAAGCTGTCCCCGTCAGTAAGACCCCTCCATCTACCGCATTGGCAATAATTACTCCGACAGCACCATATTTGATAGCTAAAGCTGTTTTTTCAGAGCGGTGCAGGTTTTTCTTGCCCTTATTTTCCGGTGCCTGAAGATTGATATTAAACAAAGCTATTTTGCCTTTAACTTCATCTTTTACCTTTTCAAAATCAGCCTCTATTCCATCGCCACAATCAACAATAGGGCCTTTGATATGTGATGAGACCGGAGAGTGAGCCAAGGCCACTACCTCTACATCACGGAAATTATCACTTCCTTTAGGCACAATTGCTAAGCTAACCGTATCTCTTGCCCATGATTCTACCTCAAAAGGCATATACTTTACATCGGCATAGCCATATTCTTTCAATAATTTGTAAGCAAAGTCTTCTGCCTTTTTTCCATTCGGGCTGCCTGTCAGTCGGTGTCCGATAGTAGAGGTGGCTTCTTCGAGGGTTTCGTAGGCTCGACCACGGCTTAAAACGTCTTCATTAATCTTTATAAAGAGTGCCTCCAGTTCATCAGCTGGAGTGGTAAATGCCGAAAATAAGGCAATGCTAGTACTCAATGTTAAAAATAAAATTCTCTTTCTCATCTCCCAGATATTTATGTTGTTGGGCCAATTTAGTTTAGGCATGTAATAATAATGTAAAAATCGTTATTTTTTTCATTCTAAACAAAATGAGCTTTTATTTTCACTGCAGCTATTATTTTTGAGATTCAACAATTTAAAAATATTGAACAATCTTAGATATATTTTACCTATACCTAGTGTCTATTACTAATGATTTGTTCAGTATTATTCTTTTCCTTTAAAAATTTATATCTTGTTGAAACTGTATCATTACAAAACAACCTAATTACTCTATAACCATCTCCTCCAACAGTTTGATTATACCGAAAATCTCGCTAGATACTTTGAAAACAGAATCTTACTTCGGAAATTTAGGGGACGTACAATCTTGCATTCAATCCGCAACTGGCCGTTCGCAACTGGCCGTTCGCATAACAATTATTGCCATGACCGAAGATAAAAAGACAGTGAATATAGGTGAGAGAAGCAGAGCTGACTACAGACTAAAATGGCGTCAGAAAAGGTAGCTAATATGGTGGGAACCTTTTTGAATGAGTACAGTGATTGTTTGCAAAAAATTAGCATTGCGACCACTCAAACGGCATCAGGAAAGGTTACCAATATGTGGGAACCTTTTTGAATGAGTACAGTATTAATTACCAGCGGGTAGGTTCAGATTCTGTGAAAGTACCAGCTCCAAAAAGGTAGCCAATACGGTGGCTACCTTTTTGAAAGAGATAAGATTATCAGAATAGTAATATCTTATTTTATAGTAGATAAATTAAAAAGTTAAACAAGTTCATTAAATTAATTTTTGATAAAGTGCTTAATTCCAACAATACTGGCAAAAAAACACTTTATTTGTTACCATAGCAGGCTTAGGTTTCTATATAAACCAAGTTTTAGAGAATTTGAATGAATATATAATATGAGTACTAAACAATTAATGAAGCACGACGGTATTGCCGCACCAACCGTACAAACACAACCCAAAGAATTATCGATTCACGGGCATACCCGCATTGATAATTATTACTGGCTCAACGAAAGAGAAAATCCTGAAGTATTGGCTTATCTGAATGCAGAGAATGACTACTTAGACCAGGTAATGGCCTCTGTAAAGCCTTTTGAAGAAAAGCTTTTTCAGGAAATGAAAAGCCGTATTAAAGAACAGGATGAGTCAGTGCCTACAAAAGATGGTAATTATTATTACTATGCCCGATTTATTGAGGGAGGTGAATATCCGATTTATTGCCGCAAAAAGGGAAGTTTAGACGCACCCGAAGAAATTCTGTTAGATGGCAATAAACTGGGTAAGAATAAAAAGTACTTCAATATCGGGGGCTATGAAATTACAGATAATGAAGAAATAATGGCCTACGGGGTTGATACCATAAGCCGTAGGAATTATACTGTCAGATTCAAAAACCTGCAAACAGGTAAACTATATAAAGAACAGATAAAAAATACAGAAGGGGGTAGCTATGCCTGGGCAAGCGATAACAAAACCTTTTTTTATATCTTAAGAGATCAGCAAACTCTATTGGGCTATCAGGTCTGGCGACATATTTTAGGGACTGATGTAAAAAGCGATGTTTTGGTATATGAAGAGAAAGACAATCAGTTTTATATGGGATTGGGCAGAATGAAATCGAAAAAATACATTGCTATTGTTTGCGACCATAATGGAGTATCAACCGAGTACCGATTGTTAGATGCGGCAAAGCCAATGGGTGAGTTTAAAATATTTTCAGAAAGAGAACGAGGGCATGAGTATAGCATCGAACATTTTGAAGATAAGTTTTATATCAAAACCAATCGGGATAAAGCCATTAACTTTCAGTTGATGGAAGTAAAAGAAAATCAGGTAGCAGATAAAACAAGATGGAAAAAAGTTATTCCTCACAGAAAAGAGGTGTTACTTGAATCTATCGAGGTTTTCGAAAATCATTTAGTATTGCAGGAAAGAAAAGAAGGTTTGATTCATCTGAGAGTGATTAATCAAACTACTAAAGAGGAACATTATGTGGATTTTGGCGAGCCTACATATGATGCTTATATAGGTGCCAACCACGAGTTTAAT
>CBIHRH010000474.1:0-4601 GCA_966212365.1 uncultured Emticicia sp.
GAGGGAGTGATGGATGAGTTCGACATTGTAGATACCGGAGAGAAAGCCGTGGCAGAATCAAAGAATAAGAAATATGATTTGATTTTTATGGACATTCAACTACCTGGCATCAATGGTATCATGACCTCAAAACTCATCAGAGAAACCTATCAGGATACCGACCAGCCTTTTATTATCGCGCTGACGGCCGACGTTTTCTTAAAAGATTCTACTGCGCTTGAAGAGGCTGGTTTTGACGATTATCTGCCAAAACCTTACCGTCAGAAAGAGATATTAGGTAAAATTGAGAATTACCTGCAACGCCAGTCTCACATGGTTTTATAACCTGCTGTTGAGAACTTGGTTGGCTTGTTACTTACTTCAGTGCAAACCATAGAGAATTTTTCTCCGGACTTCTTATTAGTTCCTTGTACTTCTAAAGGCACACCTTTCATATCTGATGGCATCGGTGTACCTGTGCTTTTTGCCAATTGTTGCGACATTATCTTGTAAAACCCGGCTGAGTTAATAGGAAGTTTGTCCGTCATCCAGACTGCTGTATTATACTCGGCGTTTTCAGTAATCCATTCATCGCATTTATAACCTAGAATCGTTTTGGTTCTACCTGTTTTCTTAGGTGTTGAAACCTTTGTTTTCGGGTCATTCTGAACATCCTTCATGGTTTTGTCTAAATCAAAGGGAATGCCCATGACCATTTTCTGGTCATCCATAAACATTATCATTGATTTCTCTGCGTAATCAATTACCCCACGCATTACAGTACCTTGACCCATATTCATGGAAATCCCAAAAATATTTTCGCTTCCGGCAGGGAAATACCACATCTGTTCACCTTTCGACAGCTTGCCATCATTAGTAGCTGTAAACTGAAATTTAAGTGAGCCTGCAAAATTGTACTCCGGTTTGGGTTTTATTTTTTTCCCTCCACTCATGGCTTTTGCAATGTCCTGGGCGGTTTGGGCATTACCCGATATACTGAATAGGGCCATTAATACAACAAAAAAGATGTTCTTCATAGTACATGATTGTTTTTTTGTGCGAAATTAATCGAAGTTTCCTATCAAACGAAAATGTGGGGCTTATGTTATGGGTTATTTATTAAATGGAGGGTAAAATCCACAAAAAAATCCCCATAGCAACTATGAGGATTTCCGTATATCTTAGCAAGCAATTGCTTAATTTCCTAAACTTCCTAATTTATCAACAATCAACCCTTCAAGATATTCTTTGATAGAATCAATTTTGATTTGTGAAACTACATCTTCGGCAAAGGCTAATAGCTGCAAACGAATCGCTTCTTTCTTCGGTATACCACGTGATTGCATGTAGAATATAGCTTCGTCGTTCAGTTTACCGGTAGTTGTACCGTGCGAACATTTCACATCATCCGCCCAGATTTCAAGCTGTGGTTTGGTATTCATGGTTGCCTCATCGGTCGTTACCACATTGCGGCAGTTCTGATAAGCATTGGTCTTCTGTGCATCTTGCTGCACATAGATTTTACCATTGAAAACCCCCGTTGATTTATCCATCAGAATACCTTTATAAAGCTCATTACTTTGGCAATTAGGTTTTCTGTGATCAACTAAGGTATGATTATCTATATGTTGTTTACCGGTTGGAACATATAACCCATACATATGGCTCTCAATATGCTCACCATCTAAAACAATGTTCAGGTTGTTTCTAACAAAACCTCCATTCACTGTTACAGTTGCTGCATAGAAGTAGCTTCTGTCTTTCTGATATACCTGTGTAGTACCGATATGGTGAGTCTTATCGCTTTCGTTCTGTACTTTATAATAATCTGCTCTGGCATCTTCAAACAATACAAACTCAGTAACAGTATTGATAAAGTATTTATTATCTCCTATCGTACGATATGCTTCCGCTATTTTCACTTCGGCGTTTTTACCAACTACAATCAGGTTTCTTACTTGTGAGCCTACGTCTTCCTTGCGGGTATCACCAATGAAACGAAGAATAACTGGTTCTTCAAGAGTTTTATTATCAGCAATATGAACCACTACGCCATCCTTCGCCAAAGCTGTATTCAAGGCTGTGAACGCATCGTTTTTATAGTCGGCATACTGAGCAAAATACTGATCGATTACCTCTGGCATTTGCTCTTGCGCTTCAGCAAAAGGCACTACTTTCAGATAATCGCCCGGGCTCTCAATATGCGACAATTCTGCATGAAATACTCCATTAATAAAGTATAATACATTGCCTTTCAGATGTGGCAGATGTATTTCTTTTAAATCTTTATTGCTGAATTCAGAATCTGCGTGAAAGTTAAAGTTTTGCTTGGCTAGAGCCGAAACATTGCTATACTTCCACTCTTCATGGCGAATTGTTGGGAAACCCAATTTCTCGAAATTATTCATGGCCTCGCTACGCAACTGATTGATAGGCAATAAACTTTTGCCATTCAGCTGTGATTGCAAAGTCTGAAAATCAGCAATTAATTGACTTTTTAAGTCTGTATTTTCTATAGAACTCATCTTATAATTCTGCTACTGCTTCTAATTCTATTTTATAGCCAAAGTGTAATTCTTTTACCGGAATGATTGACCTGGCTGGCCTATGACTCCCGAAATAACTGGCATACATTTGATTGACAATTCCCCAATGCTCTCCATCAACGATATAAGCCGTTGTTTTAACCACTTTATCAATGCTACTACCTGCTTCTATCAGAATCTGTGCGAGGTTATCAAAAACCACAGACAGTTGTTCTTCAATAGAGGTATCAGCAGTTAATTTTTCGGAAGTTTTTATTTTGATGGGTAGTATGCCTGAAGTAAACACCTGACCATTGCTCACAATTGCGTGCGAATAATGACCCACGGGCTTTGGACTATCAGGAACCTGGATGATTGTCATAGGTAGATGGGTTAAGCTACTTCAAGCGAATCAACTTCTGCTTTAATCCAGTCATAACCTTTTTCTTCCAACTCTAGTGCTAATTCTTTAGTACCTGATTTCACGATTCTTCCTTTATACAGTACGTGTACAAAATCTGGTACAATATAGTCTAACAAACGTTGATAGTGCGTTACTACAATGAATGAGCGATTTTCGTCTCTTAGTTTGTTTACGCCTTCGGCTACAATTCTAAGTGCGTCAATATCAAGACCTGAATCAGTTTCGTCAAGAATACATAATTGTGGCTCTAACATAGCCATCTGGAAAATCTCATTACGTTTCTTTTCTCCACCAGAGAATCCTTCGTTCAATGAGCGTCTTAACAAAGTATCGTCAATCTTCACCAATTTGGCTTTTTCCTTCATTCTTTTCAGGAATTGCGCAGCATCTAAAGACTCTTGTCCGTTATACTTACGAATTTCGTTTATGGCTGTTTTGAGGAAATTAACGGTGGTTACACCAGGGATTTCCACAGGATATTGAAAAGCCAGAAAGATACCTTCAGCGGCTCTTTCTTCCGGAGACATATCTAATAAATCTTTACCGTTAAAATCAACAGTACCATTCGTTATTTCATAGTCTTCTCTACCTGCCAGAACTGAGGCAAGCGTACTTTTTCCAGAGCCGTTTGGGCCCATAATGGCATGAACTTCGCCCGGTTTTACTTCAAAATTTATTCCTCGTAATATCTCTTTCTCCTCAATCCGCGCGTGTAAATTACTGATAGTGAGCATTTTTAAGCTTTATTTTAAATGATTCTTGACTATTGATTGTCAAATTCTCTGATAGATACTAAAAAATTAGGCTGCAAAGATACAACCAAAATAGCCAAGATGCTATTCTTATTCAATTATAATAACCCTAAATAGTTGTAGCTCGTTCCTTTTTGCCTATAAAATTTGATATATACGTATTAAATACAACAGATTTGCTTTCAAATACTTTTAATCCATCAAAAAACCACATTCAATCCACGGATTATCAATCCGTGCTACATCACGCCACAACCTCAAACAATTTCACTGTCTTAGCCTTATTTTTCAACGTCACCTCTCCTACTTCCTTACAGTTAAATGATTCCTTTACTTTCTCGTAGGTAGCTTCGCTGATGATAATCTGGCTTGGTTTGGCTGCAGATTGCAAGCGCTGGGCCGTATTAACAGCATCACCAATAACTGTATAATCCAGACGTTTTAACGATGCCGAACCAATATTCCCCGAAATCATTTCACCGGTATTGATACCTATTGAAACCTTAGGCAAATAAGTAGCATGATTAGGCAATACTTCTTCAATCTTATCAATAGCGGAGCGTACCGCTAAAGAAGCTTCAATAGCACGGTCGATATGATAATCGCCTTTGAAGACGGCCATCACAGCATCACCCATAAATTTATCTACATGTCCACCCTGATCTATGATACCTTTTACCATCACGTCAAAATACTTGTTAATCAGGTTTACAACCGTATCTGGCGCTTCTTTCTCTGAAATAGAGGTAAAACCACAAATATCAATGAAAACAGCCGTGGCTTCGATGGTTTCGTTGGCTGTAAGCGACTTTTCAAATTCATGACTATTCATAAATTTGAGCACAGTTTCATCGACATACATTTTCAGGATATTATTCTCTTTGATAGCCTGCAAAGTCTGGCGCAACTGCGTTACATGCT
>CBIHRH010000475.1:0-4584 GCA_966212365.1 uncultured Emticicia sp.
TATGAGCCTTTACTGCAAACTGGTAAATCTGCTTAGTATTTCAATAGGTTTCCAAGAGCTTATTCCTAACAGCCAGCTTTGTTTTTTGAAGTATAAAAAGTACCAAAAGTTTATCAACTCTACTGGATATACGTAATTCTCGATAATAAACTTTGTTTCTTTTAAAAGATGTGGATTCAATAGTCTCTAATTTACGCCGATTTTCTGTATAATTCCTGCTTCCGTGATTCATACATTTCTACAAGCCCAAAGTCATATACATGTTCATCAACCAGTTCCAGTTGTTCAACTGTCATCGCATTTGATATAAAGTTGGCTATTCTTTACTTGTCTCTTCCGGGTCAGCATTATCAGCCTGGTTATCTATGTACTCTACTTCAGTGCCCTCTACATTATGGATTACTGACTGATCGGTAATTACCGCTTTCTGCATTTCAACCGAGAGAGGCGCATCTCCACTATTCAGATGCAGCTTAGTAACTGTTTTCAAAGCCATCTTATCAAAATCTTCAGCCCACAGACCTTTTCCATTTTTGAAAGTTTGTGAATATCTTTTACCATGTCGGTGTACCGTATCGGCGTCCATGAAAAAAGTACTTTCATAGCCATTCAGCAATTTAAAATTACTGGCATAGCCAATTACTTTATCGCTTATTTTCTTATCCCATTCAAAATGAAAACCCTGAAATGATTCATCATCAACCTTTTGCCCTTCATATACTATCTTGGCATCAAGTGTCTGGTATTGTCCGCTTCTGATAGCCAATTGTTTAAAACCCTTATAGCCAATCAGAAACTGCGCGAGTTGCCTGCCACTTTTTCTATCATTATAAGGTACCAGATAGGCAAAGCCCAGGTTATTGCTTAAGGGTAAATCTAATGTGGCTGCTGTAGCTGCTGCATGGTACACACTGGTCGGATCTGCTCTTTTCAATAATTCATTGCTCGCAACAATTTGTAGAACAGAGGTCATAAAAGCAGGTGCTCTCTTACCTAATAATTCTTCAAATTTCTGTTTTACCGAAGTTTTACCAAAAAAATCTTTAGTCGTTAATTGTTCTGACATACTCGTTTAATCTGTTATAATTTAGGATTGTTTTGCTGCTGAAAATTACTTCTGGCACATCATATATTCTGAAATATAAATACTATTTTCTCATGTCTGATTTGTAGTTAGAACCAGATTCCGGACATTATAATATTATCGATAGAAGGCTATTATTAAACGTTTTACATACCCTGTTTATTGAGCATCAATCGTCTTATAATTCTCTATTTTAATGTTCTTAAAAACACCTCCTCCAAATGGAGGAGGGTTTGATTTTCCTCCTAAAAATACTAAACCTATAAACTATTACGAGTGAATCAAATGACCTTAAAGCTGCATCATTCCATGAAAGAATTCAGCCATTTCTAATATCTAATCCTGACAAATCAATAAAGTCACAGCAAAACATCAAAAAATACCTCCTCCAAAACGAAGGAGGATTTTAATCTATTTACTAAACGTGTTTAACATACTCCATTTTTGAAAAACACCTCCTTCAAGCGAAGGAGGGTTTTGCCTAATCTATCCTAACCTTACTAAATAAGCCATCATCTATGTGTACTATTCTTTTTTAAAAACACCTCCTCCGAGTGGAGGAGGGTTTCAATCCTTCTATTCTAACCCTAAAAATCAATATATGAATAGTCACAGCAATCAATATCTCGAAAAAATACCTCCTCCAATGAGAGGAGGCTTTTCTAATTAAATATTAGTCATGAAATAAATGCACAGTAAACTTTTTGACATCGTGGTCAAAAACGCCTCCTCTAAACAGAGGAGGATTTAACACTACATACGCATCAATAAAAATCTTTCATCTACAATCTGATTCATTAAGCCTTAATGCTTCGACAACAGGCAATAGAGCAGCGAATTTCAAATCGCACTATAATTATTGACTAAACTTCCACTACTTTGGGTCGGCAATAATTACCGAATAAAGTAATCGGATGTAGTTTCTTATGTCATTGTGTATTTAATTCTGGATACCTTAGTTTGAAAATGTCAAGATTGATTAAGTGTGGACTTTATATAAATTGACAGTTCAAACTAAGGTTGTTGCAAAACTTTCGCGTTTGCTTTAATTGAATAAACTATTTTTTGTTGTGTGGATTCAGTTTTTTCCGAATCTTAAAAAATTTTATTGCACAATTACGTATTTTTAGTACTTTTGTTTTAGAAAAACTTATTTGTTCGTAATTGACATGACAAAAATAGCGAACAAGTTCATATATTGCAAGAAAAAATTGAAATTTATTTTTATTCTTTAAACTCAAACACACGATGACTATTGGCATACCTCCGGTGAGTGGGACTGAAATCAAGAGTTTCCGCAAGAAAAACAAGCTTTCTCAGACAGAGTTCGCCGAACTTGTTGGTGTATCTATGCGGGCAGTGCAGCTATGGGAAAGTGGGGAAAGAAACGTGTCAAGTCTTGCCGAAAAGACTATCAGGGAAGTCTTCCTGAATTATAAGAAGGCCGGATTGGAGAATGCTTATATTAATAGTAGTGGGAATAAGTTTACCAGCAATACTGAAGGAGATTTGATTGTAGAAGTACCTCTCCTTACTACAGAAGCATTTGCCCGTTACCTTGACGAACTAAGCGATGCAGGTACGTTTCAGTCTGAAGAACGGGTACCTTTTGTAGTTGACAAAATAGACAGAGGTTATTTTCTGGCCTTCAGGATTTCAGGCGATAGTATGAATGGAGGCAAAATAGATGATACCCCAGATAGGGCCACTGTATTAGGAAAAGAACTGCCCATGGATTTATGGATGGATGGTTTTGGTGAATCAAGATTTGGGTGGATTATATTAACCAAACGCAATGTGCTATTTAAAGATATTGTCGCTTTCGATCGGGAAACGGCTACTATCACTTGCCATAGCCGTAACGATAGCCCTGAATACTGTGATTTCAAACTATCCCTCAATGATGTACATAAGATTTTTAAAGTACTGAAAAGAACGTTTTAGTTGCCGGATAATTTTGATAATTGCCTGTAATGGTAATATAAACTTAATAAACATTCCAGTAAAACCTTGTGTTATTATAATCGAACCAGTTTAAACTTATTTCTTTTGCCTACGAATGGCTAATTTTTACTCATATTTCATCAGCGCGGCGTCCGCATTAAATAAAAAGTTTAAACAGGTTCATTATATAGACCATTTATAAAAAACAATACTATGAACAATCAACCTACAAAGATTACAGTAATGGCAACTATTAATGCCCCCGTTGAAAAAGTCTGGAAAGATTATAATACTCCTGAATCTGTTAAAGAATGGAACAATGCCTCACCTGATTGGCATACACCAAAGGCTACTAACGATTTTAGAGAAGGTGGCGAATTTTGCTACACAATGGCAGCTAAAGACGGTAGTTTCAGTTTTGATTTTGGAGGAGTATATGATAAGATTGTGGAGAACCAATTGATTGAATATACCATGGGCGACGGAAGACAGGTAATAGTTATGTTTTCAGATAATGGCAATACAACTGATGTTGAAACCGTTTTTGACGCCGAAAGCCAAAATCCTGTAGAAATGCAACAACAAGGCTGGCAGGCGATTTTGAATAACTTTAAAGCTTATGTAGAGAAGACGCTTTAATAGTCTTGAACTTGATTTACCTGATTTTTATCAGAGTAATTAATAAATCAGGTAAATCAAAGTTCAAATCACTCATTTCTTCTCCACTTCCCTGGCAATCACCCGATAAGTATTATTGAAATGCAATGTATCACCTTTGATACTTAGTTCATCACCTACTTCCCATCTCTTATAGTTCGTTCCCATATTCGGAATAGAAAAAATCGCTTCAAATTTCTCACCATTCTTATCTTTTAAAGTAGCCACATATCCATCTTTGCCATTTTCAATACTTTCAATTGTGCCATTAAATGAATCAGGTGAAGGTTTGGTACAGGAAGCTACAGCCATCATGAAGGCCATCAATAAAACTCCGAAGAAAGTTTTCATTATCAATTTGTGTTTTTAGTATTTCTCTTACAACGGCTATACGTCTGAATTAGTTTGTACCTTAAAGTTTAAAATGATTCACAAAACTTTGCGCTTTGCCACAAAGTGCACAAGAAAGCACAATGTTTCACAATCCTGCCATTCTTAAAGTCATTCTTTTTACGTGCGCATTCAGTTTAAACTTATTATCCTCCGACTATGTAAAACATTACTTAGCAGGTGCTTACAATTATTATCTTAGCATATATTTCAGCTAATCTATTTCAACAAAGGAGTCTGGCAAGACAGACTCTCAACACTTCAAACAAATGAAACTATTATTGACCTTACTTATGGCCTTTGGCTTATGTTTGGGTATAGCCCAACCATCTTATCTGAAACCTGATTTAAGTATACCAATCCCCAAATTAAAATTTGATAGTAAAGGTGAATTGGTAATTACAGCTTCACCGACTTCTTCCTGTAAAGATTTTGATTATCTGATTGGTAAATGGGTATTAAAACACCGGAAACTTAAATCAAGATTTACCCATTCGGATGAATGGGAG
>CBIHRH010000476.1:0-4566 GCA_966212365.1 uncultured Emticicia sp.
ATTCAAAAGTTTATGAGATGGATAAATCTTTTGTTAAAAGTATAACAGATAATAATGGCAAAAACTATGCTTTTTCGTCTCTAATATCTTCTAAATCGGATATTGAAAATTTTAAAAATAGCTATAATCCTAGTAAAGAAACTATTGTTGATTCTACAAAAACTGATAAGTATATTAAAGAGGTTGAGATTACAGAAAGGGAAAAGGATAGCAATAGTCTTGGCCTACCTATGAAAGATAATAGGGTTTTTATAGAGGAGGTTGTTTCGTTAAAAGACTCAATTAAAGGAAATAGAATATATGTTGCTACAAAACAGTGGATTTCAAATTCATTTAAAGATTCTAAATCAGTTATTGATTATGAAGATAAAGAGAGGGTAAAATAATATGCAAAGGTTTTTTTGAGAGTGCAATGATAAAAAGAGATAAATTACAAATTAAGTTCACTATGGATTTTACGATAAAAGATAATAAATATAGGATACAAATGTATAATTTCGAAATGCAAGAAAATCACTATGATGTTTTTGGTTTAAAATTAAATCCATATTACCCTTCTACTTCAATTGATATTGATAAAATGAATTCCCATTATATAAATAATGACCCTAAGCCATTATATAGAAGGAAGTATAGCGAAGGCATCATCAACAAAACAGCTACAATTTTACAGGTAATAAAAGAAAGTGCAAAAGTCTCAATTGAAAAAGCTCTATTACAGAAATCAAGTAATGATTTTTAGTTAATGTTTCAGTACCTGATAAAGTAATTATTGATAAGCCTCATCTGAATTCCAAAAGGTACTAACGTCATTTTGATTTTATAAATCAGGTAATTAGTGCCTTTTAATAAGTTTTCTTCTTATCCTTTATTTTTATTTCTAAATTGCCATTCCTAACACTATCTATGGTCCCCTTAATAAAATGGCAAATCAGAATCCGGAGCAAATCGCCAGAGATACTGTTGACTATGTCCATAAAGACAGTGGTTGGATTGTTCAATACAAAAAAACTAAACTTTGTGTTGAATTTAGGCTGACTATTAAAGAGTATAAGACGAATGTTACCTCTGCTGACTAGGTAAGGCAAGCCTTTTGTATTGAGTCTAAATTAAGAATAAAAAGTCCATTGGATAAAAAAGCTCTTTTGACTAATTATTAAAAATACTAAAATAGATTCATTAAAATTCAGGTGTAGCAATCGAAATATTTCGCCTCCTAAATCTTTTCGGTTCAATAGGCTCAAAACGATAGGAGAATGAAACTTCATGCGCTGAGGCCGGACTTAGTCTAGATATAGAAAAGTCCATATTATATCCTACCGAAAAATGGTCATCTCTGAAGCCAAGCATTATTCCTATTGATTCATTCTTAAAACTATCAGAAGGATCTTTTTTAATCGGTAAGCCTCTATAAAAGGCACCAAATACGAACGGGCTCAGTGCATAGTGACAACCTATGTCTAATTGCTCAAATTTCCCTTGTTTTTTATAATTCAAATTTGGGCTTAGGCTTTTGCTAGGATTCTCTCCATTTTTAACATAGTCGTCTAAAACAAAAATATATCCTCCATGAACACTTAATTTTGATGGCAATCTTCCGCTTTCAGTATTGAAAAGACTTTGCGAAGGCCTGTTAAGGTGATGTAAGGATATCCCAAGCCAATAATTTGAAGAATAATACAATGCCCCACCAGAAAAATCAACATAGTTAATCGGTGGAAATTTATCTCTTTCCTGAGTAGGCTGATTATTACCGATCTGATCAGGGAAAAGCAAGTTTTCAAAATGGAGGCTTCGGTTTGAATAAGAACCCTGTGCCCCTAAACGTATGTGTTTTTTTTTGTCCAGCTTAAGATTATAGGCATACAAGAGTCCGAACTCATTGTTTTTTAAGACTGCGCTATAGTTGTTTAGATTGATCAGAATCCCAACTCCACTGTTAAACTGGTCGAAATAATAGTCGGCGGCAAACGAGCTTCCACTTGGCCTTAAATTTAGTGAAGGCCATTGCAAACGATAATTGGCATAAACACGAGGCACTAATGCTCCACCTGCAAAAGATGGGTTTAGGTAGAGAGGATTGGCATAATATTGAGAATATTGAATGTCTTGTCCAAGCAGATTATGCTGAACGATACTGTAGATAAATAATGTAAATAAATATTTTCTCATTAATTTAACTCAATAAATAACTGTAATGTAACCCTGAAAAATCTTGTTATCTTTTTTTGTGTTTATTCTATAAAGATACATTCCGCCAGGTACTTCTTTACCTTTATATTTACCATCCCAACTGGTTGTATATCCTTTCGAATAAAAAATTAACTCTCCCCAGGAATTATAAACAGAAACTTCGCATTCAGGTAAATCTTCAATTCCTTTAATTATCCAGAAATCATTTAATCTATCTCCATTTGGTGTAAAAGCATTAGAAATAACCAGATTAATGTCAGTAATAATTTTAACCTCATCTTTTATCTCGCAACCGTCCGGAGATTTGGCTATAACCGTATAGGTAAGGTTCTCGGTAACTGTCAAAGTCGGTGAAGCAATGTATTGATTATTTAAACCCTCTGCAGGAGTCCACATAAAAGTTAAATCCGGTTGGCTTGGAACAGTTGGAATAATAATCACCTCATTTGGCTTTGTTCTTATTTCATCTGGTAATCCTAAACTTATGGGTGATTTTACTTCAACTGTAATACTTTTTGAGGCTGCGCATCCCGACTGACTACTTGTAGAATAAGTAAGCTGGTGTTTCCCGACACCTGCCAGTGAAGGATCAAAAATAGTATTAGAAACACCATCGCCAGTAAAGATACCGTTAGGTGGCGAAGCAGATAAATTAACTTTGTCGTTAGTGCAGATTAGCGGGATAGGGTTAAATATAATATTAGCTGCTACACCGCCATCTGTAACTTTAACTGCTTGTGAACCAATATCAGTTGCACATTCATTTTTAAAGCTTTTTATAACAGTATATTCTCCACGTTCGGTAACATTCAAAGTGCTGAATTTTGCATTGGGGATATTTTCTCCATTTTTTTGCCATTGATAAGCCCAATCAGGATTATATTGTGTTTCTAATAAAATGCCAGATCCGTTACATACTTCTACAGACTGAACGGCTTGATTGCCTTGAGTAATAACAGGGGTGGGTGGTGTTTTAGATGAACAATTACTTACAAAAAACTGGAAATCATGTCGAACAAGACCTATCCATTTATTGTCTCTGTATTTATCAACCTGAACAGTAAAAATAAATAATCCAGTTTGGTTAGCCTTAACAGTAAGTTTCCCGGTGTTAGGGTCGATTGATAAACCTGGAGTTCCATTTATACTGTTATTTTCAGAATAGCCTGAAAACCATGCTACTTTAGCATAGGGTGCTGCTTCTGCAATAGGTCTCGGATTATTCGACGCCGAGTTGCCTTTCCAGGGAGTAACAAGGCTGTATTTTAAAACATCTCCATCAGCGTCAGTGGCGGCAAAATTGAATGTAAACAATTTATTTGCACAAATAAATTCTCCATTAAATAATGGAAAGCTAGGTGAAGAATAATTGGGGTATTTTTTCAATGAAGGAAACTCCAGGTAAGCTACCATGCCCGTCTCCTCAGGCATGTCGATATTAGTAACGTTTTTATCACGACAACAACGTTCATAGGCCAGATAATAGCCTTGGTCATCATCAAAATTATTAATATCCCATTGTACTATTGCCGTGTATCTATACTCACGTGTATGAAGTCCGTTAGCGTGTTCACAAGCAGGATTATCATGAATAAGCGACTCAAATTTTTCAAAAGTCAATCTCGGAACCGGCAGATATAAGTTGTCTTTTTTTCGTATAACTCTGACATAATTATTTTCAACTTTCATCAAATCTTCTTCATTGGCTACAAAATGATCAACGTTAATAAATACATGAAGTGTGATTTTGTATTTACCAGCTACATTATCTATTTGTTGCATTGATAAACTACTCCCAACCAAATGATTCCCAAACACTGATTGTTGAAAAAGTATTAAATTGAAAACTATAAAAAAAAGATATTTCTTTTTCATAAAAATGTATTCTTTCTTCGAAGAATATTGTGTTTATTTAACCGATAATTGTATTAGAATATTAAATTGTATTTGTCAAACCACTATTATTTAATAAATACAAGAGTTTCAGTTCTATTATTTATATAATTATGCTTGTGCAAAAAAAAGTTTTAAAAATTACCATAGCTGCTGAGATGCATTTTTTTGAACCAGAAATTGTAAAAACCATCGCAGACAATGGCTATAAGGTTAGTAATCTCATTTCTGACAGAGAGGGAATCTACTTATTCGTCTTAAATTCCAAGCCAGATTTTTTATTCTTATATGGCGAGTTTGGAGTAGAAATCATTCAGCAAATAAAATCGGATTTTTCTCTTCAAACAAGGTGTGTATTAGTATTATCATCTACAGATAGGGCTTCTCTTATAAGTTGTTTATATTCATTGTCAGATAGTTTCCTGCATATCAATAGCTCTGATGAGGAGTATGTTCAATGTCTTGAACATCTTAAGTCTG
>CBIHRH010000477.1:0-4562 GCA_966212365.1 uncultured Emticicia sp.
CAGTTCATCTTCAATCGGTATGTATGGCTTATTGGTTTCATAAAGCATAAACCGCAATAGCTTCGAAAGTTTCATCACCACCTCTGCCGTGTCATCCGATTTCTTACGGGCCAATCCATAGATATTATTAAGGGTATTGAATAAGAAATGTGGATTAGTTTGTGATTTCAAAAAACGAAGCTCGGTTTCTAATCGCTTTTTTGTCATTTCCTGTTCAACTTCTTTGGCTCTCAGGTTTTGTCGGATAAGTTTAATGGCGAGTGCTACACCACACATAAAACACAATAAGAAAAACGCATAGAAAATGCTGGCTAGCGTGTAATAGCTTGCATCAGTCATAGAGTTGTGTTTTAAAATATACTTCTGTGCGATATGGGTGATGAATAAGAAAACAGGAATAGCTACAGCAAACACTAGAATAGTGCTAACAAGCGACTTTAGAATGCTCCATTTTTTAGATAGAAACTGCTCAGTAATATGAAATATAGTATACACAAGAGGGACTTTAACAACCAGATAGGTAGACTGGATACCAACAGCCAGAAAGAACAGATAGAAAACATTCTCCTTTGGCTTGTTATAAGCCAATGACTCAAAATTGAGATAGGCTTTAAACAAGACATAGGCCACCCAGAAAGCTATATGATGAATAATTCGTTTTTGCATCAAAAATGATTTAAAAATATAAAATTATAACCTGTTGAGTAAAATTATAAGAAAATATGCTGATAAAAAGATTTCTGTCTACCAATAACCTTTTCCTCCCAACGAGTAACTGGTTATGTGGAGAAATCAGCTCAAATACCGTAAAACCAGCTTTTTATTAGTAGATACTGGTTGTCTGTGCTTAAGGATAGATTTATAAGCAACAAAGCCTATACATTTATCTTCATAAACCCAACGGCTATGCTTCTGAATCGAAATCTTCTAACAACAATTGTATTATCCTTTTGTTCTTTGACCTTAATTGCCCAAAAAACAATTGCTCTGACAAACCCACCAGCAGAGGCCGAAGTATTCGGTATAAGCACCGGATTCAGCGAAAGAGATTTTGCTATTTCACCTGATGGTACCGAAATCTACTATACGCTACAATCCCCACAAGGTATTTTTCAGACTATTGTTTTTAGCAGGAAACTAGCCAATGGTACCTGGAGTAAACCGGAAGTTACACCCTTTGCCGGAAAATTCAGTGATTTGGAGCCTGCTTTTTCGGCTGAGGGAAAATAACTTTACTTTGCCTATAATAGACCTTTACAGGGTACTACCCCAAAAGACTTTGATATATGGGTAGTAAATAAAGAAAACGGACAATGGAGTGAAGCCCAAAACCTGGGCTTGCCAATCAATACCCCGGAAGATGAGTTTTATCCTGCCATTGCCAGAAACGGGAATCTATACTTTACAGCAGCCTACAAAACTGCAATAGGCAAAGAAGATATTTTTGTATCAAAATTCGAGCAAGGGAAATACACTCAACCTATTCCATTAGATACAGCGGTTAATTCAAAAACCTATGAATTTAATGCCTTTGTATCTCCCGATGAAGACTATATCATTTTTACATCTTATGGGAGAAAAGATGACAAGGGTAGGGGAGATTTGTATATGAGTATCAAGGATGCCACAGGCCAATGGTTGCCTGCCCAGAATTTAAGTACGCTCAATTCTAACAGATTGGATTATTGCCCTTACGTGAGTCCGGATAAGAAAATTCTGTTCTTCACCAGCGAAAGAGTCAATATTCGGAATACTTATACAAATACTCCTGTTAAAATAGATGATTTATACAAAACGTTTACTTCGCCTCAAAATGGCACGGGAGATATTTATTGGGTGAGTTTTGATAAGGTGATAGAGGGATTTAAAAGGTAACCTTGCTTTCACCGAATGAGTTAATTGTGGCGAACCGAGCGACGGTCGCTCGGTTAGCGCCACAATTTTTTGTGCAGCAAATCATATCTTTTCTTATACAAACAATTATGAAGCTATTATTAACTAAACTACTCTATGTTCTCATAGGGCTGTGCTATTCTTTATCCTCTTTTGCCCAGGATACCGTATGGGTAGATGCATCTAAAGTAAACACAAAGTTTTTAAAAGAGGGCAATAACCGCTATTTGGTTTATTTTAAAATAGGCAAAGACGCCCCAAGGTCAAGACCACAATTCTGGACCAGGAACGTATCATTTGAAAATTATAGTGGCAAAGAAGCCATTGTGGTAAAACAGGAATGGGAAGATCGGGACAGCGTGGTACATACTGTAAAATCGATCTGTGATAAGAAAACCTTTGCCCCATTGTATCATCAAAGCTGGTGGAAGCAAAGAGGCACCGGAGAGTTTGATTTTGTAAACAAAACTGCCAAAGTCAATGATTTACCATTAACCGAAGCCGATACAGCCAAAAACAGAAAAGCCGCCTTTCAGGCATTTCAGAAAGCTTTAAATCAGTACACCTTAAACTGGCACCTCGACCTCGAAGTATTCCCCTTATTGCCTTATAAAGCGAATACCACTTTCATGATACCTTTCTACGACCCGGGTTTCCCTGCACCGAAGTTTGAATCCTATACCGTAACAGGTTCGGGGCAGTTAGCCGGTTATGATAATCAGAAAGTAGATTGCTGGCTGCTGATGCACGAATCAAGGGGTTTGAAAGAGGTATTCTGGATAAGTAAAAAAACGCAGGAGGTACTCAAACTGGAAAATGAAATAGGCAAAGATCGATGGAGATATAAGGTGAAACTGGGTTTTAGCGTATAGCTATAAATGGGGCGTTTTTTAAGACATTTTAAGAATTATAAAAGCAAACCAAATTCAGCTAAAATACGTTTATATTTGTAGAGAATGGTTCAATTTAACTATTAATACAAATGAATAAAGCAATTGCTCTCATAATCACTATTAGTGCATTCGTCGGTATTTTTTCTTGTAGCTCTACTGCGGATGCAAATGGTGACAAAACAGAAAAGTATAAAGTTCCGGCAGTAGATAATACTAAGTATGGCAAATTAGAAACCGCCTATTTCGCATCGGGTTGTTTCTGGGCTGTGGAAGGAATTTTCGATAGTCTGAAAGGGGTAAAAGAAGCTGAATCAGGCTATAGTGGGGGCAATACCAAGAACCCAACCTATCGTGAAGTAAGCAATGAAACCACCGGGCATGCTGAAACTGTAGCAGTACATTATGACCCTGCTATTATCAGTTATTCAACTTTATTAGAGGTGTACTTTGCCTCACAAGACCCGACCCAGGTAAACGGACAAGGCCCTGACCACGGAGATTCGTATCGTTCGGTTATTTTTTATACCAATGCCGAAGAGCAGAAACTAGCCACTGATTATAAGAATAAACTGGCAGCATCAGGCAAATACAAAAAGCCGATAGTAGTACAGATTGTGCCATTCAAGGCATTTTATAAAGCAGAAGATTATCATCAGAACTATGACCAACATCATGCTGACGAGCCTTATGTAGCGTCAGTATCAATTCCAAGAATTGAGAGAGCGCAGGCTATGTTTTTGAAGTTGTTGAAGTAAAATTTAACCCCACCCTAACCCTCCCCAACAGTGGGGAGGGGATAAAAAAAGTGGAAATTTCTAAAAGTCAAGGGGTGCAAATTATCATTTGGCTAAGCGGGAATCGCATGGCCATCCAAAGTAACTTTTAAGTCCTTCCCCATTGTTGGGTCGGACCGCCGATGCGGAAGGGTTGGGATGGGTTTCCTTCGAATATTATGTGCTTAAAAAAAATAATAGCCCTGTGCACTTAGTGTGCATTGTGGCAAAATCTTTCTCAAATTAATCATGATAAAAACGCAGAAAGGCTCGGGACATTCCCAAGCCTTTCTGCGTTTTATATAGTTTTGTTTTCTTACCAGAAATACCAGTACAAGAAAGTAAGAATCAATCCCACGGCTATTGCACCAACCGCAAATACACCTTTTACTCTGAACATGCTAGCATCAATTTCAAGACCTTTGCCCTCGTCAGGTAATACATAACCTAAAACAAACATTACAGCCACACAAATCAGGAACACAAGACCCATACGATCAAGGAATGGTACGGTTGTCCAGTCGGCAAATGGTAGCCAGTTGTTGTGCATCGAAAGCGCAATCAGGAAACCACCCACAATGGCAAACAAAGCACCAGCCGAGTTGGTACGTTTCCAGAAAAAGCCCATCACAAACGAAGCAAAAATACCCGGAGATAATAAACCTGTCATTTCCTGAATGAACTGGAAACCACCTTTTTTATCGATACCCATATATGGAGAAATCACAATTGCCAGAATCATTGATACAATGATGGTTACGCGACCAATCCAAACCAGGTGTTTTTCAGTCGCGTTTTTACCGATATAATTTTTGAAAATATCAAGCGTAAAGATAGTTGAGATACTATTGGCTTTACCTGCTAATGATGCTACGATAGCGGCTGTCAAGGCAGCAAACGAAAGACCTTTTAACCCAATAGGCAATAGATTCAATAATACCGGATAAGCATTATCCTGATTCAATGTGCCATCGGCTCCTAACATTTCCTGTTGGACCAATCC
>CBIHRH010000478.1:0-4560 GCA_966212365.1 uncultured Emticicia sp.
CACCACTACCTTGCAAAATGCCATCAGAACTAATCATCTGGCTCAGGCATTTTTGTTTTGCGGACCTCGTGGGGTTGGGAAAACTACTTGTGCCAGAATCTTGGCTAAAACTATCAACTGCCAGAATCTTGGTGAGGATATTTCGCCATGTAATGAGTGCGAATCTTGCAAAAGTTTCAATAATAATGCCTCTTTCAATATCCATGAATTAGATGCGGCTTCAAATAACTCTGTTGAAGACATCAGAAACCTGACAGACCAGGTGAGGTTCCCTCCTCAATACGGCAAATACAAAGTGTATATCATAGATGAGGTTCATATGCTTTCGCAGGCGGCTTTTAATGCTTTCCTGAAAACATTGGAAGAGCCGCCAAGCTATGCCATTTTTATTCTGGCTACTACCGAAAAACATAAAATCCTGCCTACGATTCTGAGTCGTTGTCAGATATTTGATTTCAACCGTATTCAGATAAAAGACATGGCCGACCATCTGGCCAATGTTGCCAATAAAGAGAATATCAAGGCTGATTATCAGGCGTTGGAATTAATAGCGCAAAAAGCAGATGGAGGTCTGCGCGATGCCTTATCGATGTTTGACCTGAATGTCACTTTTGCAGCAGGCAACGAATTGACCTACAACTCGGTTTTAGATAATCTGCATATTCTGGATTACGATTATTATTTCAGAATGACCGACTCTCTCTATAGCGGTGATATAGCGGGTGCTTTATTATTATATAATGATGTATTAGAAAAAGGCTTTGACGGACATCAGTTTGTAGTGGGCTTAAACGAGCATTTCAGAAACCTGATGGTGAGTAAAGACCAACAGACAGTAAAATTATTGCAGGTAGCTGAATCGACTCAAAGACGTTATTTAGAACAATCGGCCAAATTGCCTTTAGGTTATATTTTATCTTCGCTGAGTGTTGGCAGTCATTTAGACATTAACTACAAATCTGCCAAAAACCAGCGGTTACATGTAGAAATTGGCTTGATGAAACTTTCACAGATTCAGCAGGTATTAAATTTAAATGATTTGTCAGGCAGTATCGCTGACGAAAAAAAAAAGAGTAATGTAGCATCTATGCCTAATCAGCCACAACCTGTGGTACAGAATACGGTAAGTCAGCCTGTGAGCGTAACGCCTACTATTACGCATATACCCCCATCTGCTCCGGCAGTTAGTACTCAGGTTAAAAGCGAGCCTCCTGTAGTGACTACTCCAAGACCCAATTTTACGCCTTCAAAGTTTAAATCGACTAATGTTGATATAGAATTACCTTCATCAGGCGGGCAGACTAATCTGGCTAACGAACCTGCCGTTAGTAATATCAGTGCGAATAAACCTTTTACTTTAGAGCAACTCAAAACAGAACTGCATACTTTTGCGAATTCGCGCAACAATGCTACGATAGAGGTAATGCTGAAGCGTGAATTTAATCTAATAGAAGGCCATATCCTGAAATTAAGATTAGATAATCAGGTACAAGTGGATTTGTTGACACAGATGAAGCAGGATTTAGCTGTATATCTCCGTCAGCAATTACAAAACAATACGATTCAGATAGCTTCCGAAATTGTAGAAAATCAAATAGAACGCCGCCCGTATACGGCCCAGGAAAAATTTGAGTACCTGGCCAACAAAAACCCAGCCCTTTGGGACTTAAAGGAGAAATTGGGTATGGATTTGGTGTTTTAGGATTAATTATTCTGAATTGTAGAGACGACATGCATGGCGTCTTCATTGGGCTTTGCAATCCAGTAAATGTCGATTAGGAGGATAAAAATTAATAGAATACTCTAAATGTCCATAGTCCAGTGAAGACGCAAGCATTGCACCTCCACAAACCTTGAGGCAAACTAAAAACCCATAGTAGTCAAAGCCGCTCTGGCCTTATTATCAATTGATGTTTTATATTCATGCCGTTTATAGGAAATCGCCTTCTCAAACTCACTCTTCGCCTTTAATCGCTGGTTTTTCTCCTGATAGATATACCCTAATTGCAGAGCCGCGCTTGCCCCAAAATGCCACTGGGCATCTTTATATTTATCTGTCAATAAAATAGCTCTTTCGTAATAAGCAATAGCTTTGTCAAGTTGCTCAGTTTTATGATAGACCCTTGCGATTCTGTAATTAAAATCAGCTTTGTCTTTAGGTGTGCTGAAATTATTTTCTGATAAATTTTCTACCTCATCCAGAGCTTTATCGTAATAACCTGCATCAAAAGCCAACCTGACTTTGATAAGCGATTTATTAGGCAAAGTATTAGTTTTACTATAATTTTCATAAAACTTCTGTGCGGCCTTGTCTGATTCTGCAATGATACTTCCTATAGTTGGAATCTTCTGAATATAAGTCAGGCTTTTCTTTTCTTCTCCTGCTAACCAATTACATAGAAATAGTTTATAGTAAGTGTCTTTAAGAAAAGCTTTGCCCTTAAAGTTTCGGATGTAGGTTAGATAGGCTACACTTGCCTGATGATAATTTCCTTTAAAGAGATTTATTTCTCCTTTGTATAACTCAAAAACCGGAAAATATAAATAAGAAGCATTATAAGGGCTCTTGCGAATTAAAGAGGCAGCCTGTTCAGTGCGGCCACCTTTCAATGAAATAGCCGTTGCCAGGAAATTCAGATTGAGGTTATCTTCATGCATATCTACTGTCTCTAGCAATGCTTCATTTACCTGTTCATTGTAGGATAAGATGTAGGCCTGAATAAAAAACTGGCAAAAACGAGTTTCTAAACCCCAGATTTTATCATGAGAGGCCAATTCTAATTCTTTTAATCCTTGTTGAATGTTTCCCTTTAAGCCAAGGAAATTGGTTACCCATTTCTGATTTTCTGGAATAGAGCCAACCAGAATATGCAAGCAACCGATAGATTTTAGATTAGGCAAGAATTTTGGAAAAAGCTTCTGATTTTCTTCTAGTAGTCGATAGGCCTGAATAATATTCCAGGCAGCCTTTACTTCATGCCCGAAGCGGATTTTAAGCAATGCCCAATGGATTTTCAGCTCGGCTCTCAAAAAGCGGTTATACGGAGATTTCTTATCTGTTTTTTCAATCAAGTTTAATCTTTCATCTTCCTTATCTACAAGTCGTTCATAAGCTTCTTCGTCTTCTGAATTGAGAAGTTCTATCATATCAGCATAGTTTTCTGTATAAACTCTGAAAGGATTCTTAGGATTTTCTTTCGCTAATAATTCTCTACCTGTTTGTACTCTTAGTTTAAAGATTTCGGTATATGCCTTTTGAAGATTGGAAGTAAATTCAGCCTCAAATGCAAAAGCAGGTAGGGGAAGGGCAAACAGCAAAACAACTCTGCAAACAGAGGAGAAAGACAATTGAGCAATATGACGATTTTCAGGCACTAAGCTTCGGTTTTAATCAATAAAAAAGCCAAATCTTCGTATGATTGAAAATTTGGCTTATCAAGGCAATAACAGTGATTATTTTCTGCTAATCTCAATTGCATCTACATCGGCAAGAATACGGCCGCAGTGTTCGCAAACGATGATTTTCTTTTTGTCTTTAATATCAGCCTGACGTTGTGGAGGAACGATATTGAAACATCCACCGCAAGCACCGCGTCTTACCATTACAACCGCCAAACCATTACCCGCATTACCACGGATTCGGTTATAAGCATTGATTAAGCGCTCTTCAACATTAGTAGCCGCTTTATCACGGTTGGCAACCAATGCTCTTTCTTCTTCCTGGCTTTCAGCAACCAATACATCTAATTCCTTGCGTTTGGCATCAAGGTCTTTTTTACGGTTGTTCATTGCTGATTCTACATCTGCAATTTCAGTATTTTTATTTCTGATTTTGAAATCAGCTTCTTTGATACGTTTATCAGCCAACTGAATTTCCAGTTCCTGTAACTCTAACTCTTTAGAAATCGCATCGTACTCACGGTTGTTACGAACGTTCATTTGTTGGTCTTTATACTTCTGAATCAATTTTTCAGCATCTTTTTTGTTCAAACGATAGCCGTTGATTTCAGCATCTAAAGTATCTACTTCTCTTTTAAATTTTGAAATACGTGTTTCAAAGCCAACCACCTCATCTTCTAAGTCGCGTACTTCGTCTGGCAAATCACCACGTAGCTTTTTAATTTCGTCTAATTCAGAATCAATCGATTGAAGATTAAGAAGAGCTTCTAATTTTTGTGCAACTGTTAATTCCATAATATATGAACCGCTACGGCGGAGCGTCTTGATTTTAAAGCTTTATTTTTGATATCAGAGGTAGATGAACTACACGCCATTTTACCTCAATATACCATTGATTAATAATAATATTTCACCGGATTTGTAGGTGTTTCCGACAAATGGACTGCAAAGTTAGTGAATTTTTTGCAAATATAATCTTTCAATAATTCTTTTGTAAATTGCTCACTTTCATAATGGCCAATATCTGCTATGATTAGGCGGTTTTCGGCATCAAAAAACTCGTGGTACTTATAATCAGCCGTGATAAAGATGTCAGCACCCGACCTCATGGCATCACCCAATAGAAAACTTCCCGCTCCACCACATACGGCTACTTTTCTG
>CBIHRH010000479.1:0-4558 GCA_966212365.1 uncultured Emticicia sp.
CTGTCGCATTTATGACAAGTTGCGACAGCCAGTTAGATGTAAAACCAACCGCATCTATCGATGAGTCAGAAGCCCTCGCCAATTCGCAGGCAGTTGAAGTGACCCTTACGGGTGCCTATGATGCACTAAGTGATAATGATCTTTATGGAGGTGCTATCCAATATTCAGGTGATTTATTGGGTGATGAATCTGAAGTAAGATTTGGTGGAACATTCACCACATTGGATGAATTGTGGCGTAAAACTTTTACAACTACTAATGCCCAGGCTCAGCTGACATGGTTAGCAGCGTATAATACTATTAATATTGCGAACAACGTCTTGTCTGCAATTGATAAAGTTGATGCGGCTAAAAAGAATAGAGTAGAAGGTGAAGCCCGTTTTATCCGTGGCTTAGTATATTTTGATTTAGTAAGGTTATGGGCTAAAGCCTGGGGTGACGGCGATGCTAATACAAACCTTGGTGTACCTCTGGTTACTACTCCTACTCGTGGTGTATCTGATGTTGATTATCGTCCGAGAGCTACAGTAGCAGCCATTTATGCACAAGTAATCGAAGACCTCACTAAAGCTGAAAGTCTTTTACCTAATGTTATTACGGAAAAAGAGACTAGCGAATCTTTTTTTGGTTTTGCTTCGAAAGGTGCTGCACAAGCGATACTAGCCAGAGTATATCTACAACAAAGTAATTATGCTGCTGCCCGTGATGCTGCTAATAAAGTAATTTCAGGCGGTCAATTTGGATTGACAGAAACTTTTGATGAAGCATTCTCTGATCAAACTAACGACGGAGAGGTTATCTTTAGAATTATTGTTACGGATCAGGATGGCGCTAATGACATGAATCTTTATTATGCTCCTTCTACTTATCAGGGCCGTGGAGATATTCGTGTACAAACCAAGCACCTTAACCTGTATCAATCAGGCGATTCAAGAGGTATATTCTTTGTAAGAGCTTCGGGTAATACCTTTACAGCTAAGTTCTTAGACCAGTATGGTGATGTACCTGTGGTTCGTTTAGCGGAGATGTATCTTGTTCGTGCTGAAACGAACCTTCGTTTAGGTACCACAACAGGCGCTACTCCTTTGAGCGACATTAACTTAATCAGAAGCAGAGCAGGCGCTAATCCATTAGCTACTGTTACTGTGAATGATGTTTTAGCAGAACGCAAATTAGAGTTAGCATTCGAAGGCCAACAAATTCATGATGCCAAACGCGTTAAGAAAAATGTAGGTACTTTGCCTTTCAGCGATAACAAATTAGTTATCCCGATTCCGCAACGTGAGATTGATACTAACAAATCTCTTATCCAGAATCCCGGATATTAATCGTTGTATATCAACATAAGAACAGGGGCATTGCTGACGCAATGCCCCTGTTTTATTTATCTGTTAATCGCATTTATTATCTTACTCCTTTCACTTTCATTGGTAAAATAAAAACTGATTCAGAAGCTGTAATAAACAGCGTATCCATATTCTTACCTCCAAAACATACGTTTGCCGTCCATTTAGCAGGTACTTCAATCTGCTCAATTTTCTTTCCTTCCGGATTATACACAGTTACTCCCCTACCTGCCAGATATACATTTCCCTGATTATCAATCGTCATCCCATCCGAAAGGTCTTTGGCAAATTCTTTTTTATTTGTTAGTGAGCCATCTGCATTGATATCATATCTGACAATAGCACGATTACCCATATCAGAAACATATAAATACTTATTATCAGGTGTACCTATCAAGCCATTAGGTTTTTTAATTGCAGGGTCAACCAGTATGGCTTCGCTTTTACCTTTTGGCAGATAATAGAGTTTCTCTCCTCCTATTTGTGGGTCAGGGCTTTTTCTTTCCCAGTAATCTCTCTGAAAATACGGGTCAGTAAAATACATTCCGCCTTTTTTATCGATCCATAAATCATTCGGACCGTTAAACACATGCCCATTGTGATTTTTTAACAATACAGTCACTTTTTTATCCGGGCTTATAGACCATATCTCATTATGCTCGTCGGCACAGGTAATCAGGTTACCTTTTTTATCAAAATAGGTGCCGTTTGAACGCCCGGCTTTATCCATAAACACAGATAGTTTTCCGTCAGTATCATATTTCCAGATTTTATTATTAGGTTGGTCAGTAAAGAACACATTACCCTTTTTATCAACTGCAGGCCCTTCTGTAAAAGAAAATTGATTAGAAATAAGTTGTGGTTTTGCGCCCTCGGCTATAATACCCGATTGCTGGCTGATTCCTTTCATAGCTATACTTGTCATTAAACATGTAAGTATAACTATAGCTCGTTTTCTATTGTTTTTCATTGAGTAATTAGAATTATTTGAATAGATAACGTAAAAATAGAAATATCTCTTTATAGTCTAGTGCGTCTCTTTAAATTTTAACCATCATTCAATATTTCTCTTATATCCTCATGCATCTGGCATGATGAAATATGCCTACAATATTTAACTAACAGGCTGTTAATGTGAGGAAAATATAGCTGATTTATCCCATTCAGGGCTATGGTATACTTTTTTCGCTTTTTTTATAAACCTTTCTTTTAAATCACTTAAATGAATTGATTATGAAAACTTACAGCAAAAATTTTGGATCGAGTGATAACGGCCATCATGAGGGAGAAGATTTAAGAAGATTATTTTTAGATGGCCTGAGAGATATTTACTGGGCAGAAATAAGACTAACAAAATCGCTTCCGACTATGGCACTGGCGGCCACTTCTAAAGGATTAACACGGGCTTTTGAATCTCATTTAAACGAGACACAAGAACATGTGAATCGTATTGAAAGAGTTTTTAAGCTAATGGAAGAAGTGGCTCAGGGCAAAAAATGTGCGGCAATGATAGGTCTGTTAGAAGAAGCCGACGAAATAATTAAATCGACTAAAGATGGTTCATTAGTAAGAGACTGCGGGTTGATTTTAGCCGCACAAAAAGTAGAACACTATGAAATAGCCTCTTATGGTACGCTCAGAACCATAGCCGAAATATTAGGATATGAAGAAGTGGCTGATATACTACAAATGACATTGAATGAAGAAGAAAATGCTGATAGCAAGCTGACACAATTGGCGCAATCGCACATTAATGTAGCTGCCGCTCAGGAATAAAATAGAGAGTGGAATAATAGTTCCGGTTTAATATAAAAGAAAGAAGCCTTGTCTGTTGACAAGGTTCTTTCTATGGGGTTTTAAACTATTTTTTGTCCTTCTTTTTATGCTTCTCTTTCTTTCCTCCAAATATTTTCTGTAAAAAAGTCTTCTTCTCAGGTTCTGCCTTTACATTTCCAATGCTTATGGTATTATCAACTGAGGGTTTCAGGGCATTTACGAAAGCATTTCTCAAAACGTAACTAATAGCAGTCCATAGATCTGCCTCAGGATTTTCGAATTTCCCCTGAATAGGTAATTTAGTAGCTAACTGGTCTTTTGGATGATTCGTAAAGATTTCGGCCACTGTTCCAATCAATGTTTCCCAGAGTATCTGGCCTAAATTTCCTTCTTCTTTATTAAATTCTACTATTTCTAAATCTTTGATAAGTGGTTTTACATAGCCATTAAATGCTCCGTCTTTAGCGGCAAATTCAGTATACAACCCAAAATTTCCCTTGTTTACATCAAACTTCCCGTACGCCCTGAAGAAATTATTAAGTAAAACCATATTCATATTGGTAATCCTTGCATTCAGGTCAAAAGTAGGTTGTTTTTTCAACGGATCGAGATTCACATTCAATTCAAACTTACCTTGATATACATCTCCAGTGCCTCTTATTTTGCCAGGCAATAGTTTTGTACTATCATTCACGTTGGTCAGGTTCTCGGCTATTGCATTAATGTTTTTCATCGACACATCAACCAATGGATTGGTATTCTGGTCAATATAGTGAATCTGTCCATTATTAATTTCAAAGTGGTTTACCTTCAAAGGCATCAAATCTTTAATTAAATCTCTGAAATCTGAGGTATCTGCTTTAATATCTTCTCCTTTATGCTTACCCTTTACAAAGTTTAGCACAGGGTCTTCTACAGAAATCTCTCCTACTACTGAGCCTTTGAAGATTGATCTCCACTCAACAGATAAATCAACTTCAGGGCTTTTAAAAAACGGAATTGTATCACGTTGCTTAGTTTCATTGTTTATCTTTTCTATTTTTATATCATTAATAATATAGGCGCCTCTTATCAGTGCAATGTCAATGTCTTCAACATGCCCGTAGTATTGTTCCATTTCCGATAATGTCCTGTTTACATATTTAAGCACTATATATGGCAAGGCCAGACGCAGGGCAATAAGAAGTATCAGAATGCTACCAAGAACGATAAACAATCTTCGTCTTTTAGGTGGTTTGGTCGAAACAGCATGTTTCGTTTCTGGTGTTAAAGTTGTGTCCTTCTTCATAAAATTTTCATAGTTTGTGTGGTGCAGTATAAATTAAGTTTTTCAACCTTTCTGGCCTTATCAGCCTTTTCTCCTTTCAACACTTTTATCTACCAGCAACTCCTCTTGCTCTGATAATTCTACGTGAATAGCATCTTTGCTTGGCTCA
>CBIHRH010000480.1:0-4558 GCA_966212365.1 uncultured Emticicia sp.
ATGTAATCGGCTGGGATTTTTCTGATAATGACGGAGATGTTAATCCACCAACTCAGAATGTTCAGCGTTTTTCTCATGGTACTAAAGTAGCAGGTATTCTTATGCAGACTTTACAAAAGCTTTGCAGTCAAACCACGGTCTTCAGAATCATACCTATTAAAACCACATCAGACGCCAGACAGAACAATTACATTATTGATGGTTATGCGGGCATCGACTACGCTCTAGACCACAAAGCTGACATTATTATTACTTGTTGGAGTGGTGGGAATTTTGACATAGAAAAAGAAAATATTCTCAAAAAAGCACAAAATCAGGGTTCACTTATCATTGGCTCTGCAGGTAACTTTTATGCTGATAAACCCTTGATGCCTGCGGCTTTTCCGTGGGTAATTGCCGTGGGAGCTACCGACAAAGAAAAACATAAATACAAGGTTTCCAACTATGGCAGTTTTGTAGATATTTCTGCCCCATCCGATTCTATTGCTACTACTTTTCCGCTTCAATCGGGTTTTAGCAATTATCTGTCGGCCACCTCGGCGGCTACCCCAATCGTTGGCGGAATAGTTGCTGCTTTCATGGCTACCTACCCGGATTTACAACCACAGGATTTTGACCGATTACTTAAAAATACTGCGCAACCCATCGACCAGTATAATTCCTTATATCATGGCAAATTAGGGTCAGGCTTAGTAAATGCAACGAATCTTAGAAATTATATAGAGCATCAGGAATTGTCTGAGCGCTTTACACAAACAAAAGCTTATCTTCCACTTTGGCAAAAAGGTGCTAAAGCGGCGTCTTTTAAGGTGGCACCCATAGGTCAGTATCCTGCTTACAAACTTTTATTGTCACAGCCATTAATGACCAAAAACACTATCGATGTTTCGCGTTTTCAGAATAAGCAAAAAAAGGATACAACGTTAACAGCTACGCAATTATCTCAACCTTATACTTTCAGAGCCGATTCATTTCAGGTACATTTTGCTACGAAAGCATTTAAAGATAAAAATACCTATCTCTATTATGAGGCCCAGCCAATTGATTCAAGCGGCTTGTATTGTAGAGATAAAATTACAATAAAAGGCGAAGAAGGCTATATTGAAGACGGTAGCGGAGCAGAAAATTATGCCAATCGTTGTAATTGTAAATGGCTGATTGAAGTGCCCAAAGGAAAGAAAATCAAAATCAACTTCGAAAAATTTGATACCGAAGCCAAAACAGACCAGATTTACTTCTTTGCAGAAGATGGCACCGAACAACCCATTTTAGCTATTTTTAGCGGACCCAACATTCCCCCGATTATTACCAGTTGGTATAATAAAGTCCTGATATGGTTTATAAGCAACGAATCTAAAAGTGCGAAAGGTTGGAAATTACATTATCAGGCGATTGATGATAAATAGTGTTTTCTATATCTGAATAGTTTCTATCTCTATAAAACCATTTTTAGTGCGTACCTTTGCGGTATGAATTACTTCAGGAAACTATTGGATTTGCTCAAAATTGAGCGGGAAGAAGACCATAATCAATATAAAAAACTCACCGAACAAAGCTCTGTTGCCGAACGCAGAGCCAATGGATTAAGCTGGTATCCGATTGCCATCAGAGGCATGGAAATGAGCAGGGGCGATTATCTGACTGTTGAAGTTGAGCGAACTACCCATCAGGATATTGCGCATCAGTTACGAACCGGAATGCCTGCTGTGCTTTTCAGCAATCATGATGCGAAGAACGACAGAGTTGAAGGTACTATCTCCTTTCAGAACAATAACCGCTTGAAAATAACTCTACGGACTGATGAATTGCCCGAATGGAGTCGTGATGGCAAATTAGGAATTGATGTCCTCTTTGACGATAATAGTTACGACGAAATGCAGGATGCTTTGAAACAGGCATCTGCTATAGCCGAAAAGAATGAAGGGAAACTTGTAGATATATTGATTGGTGAAAAAGCGCCCACTTTTCATACCGAGAAACCTCAGTTCTTCGCTAAAAATCTGAATGAATCACAATCAGGGGCAGTCGAGAAAATATTGCAGGCTAATGAATTAGCCATTGTCCATGGCCCTCCGGGCACTGGTAAAACCACTACGCTGGTTCAAGCTATTAAAGCCTTGATTCATAAAGAAAATAAGCAGGTATTGGTAGTTGCACCAAGTAATACTGCAGTAGACTTATTGAGTGAGAAACTGCATTTAGAAGGATTAAATATAGTAAGAGTCGGAAATCCTGCCAAGGTAACCGAGCGATTAATGTCATTGACCTTAGATAGTAAAATGACTGAGCACCCCATGATGAAAGAGGCTAAAAGGCTCAAAAAGCAGGCCCAGGAGTATAAAAATATGGCGCATAAGTATAAGCGCAATTTTGGAAAATCTGAACGGGACCAGCGCAAATTACTCTTTGATGAAGCCCATAAGATTATGAAAGAGGTGGGTAATTCGGAGCAGTATATTATTGACGATATAGTTGCCAAAGCCCAGGTAATAACAGCAACTTTAGTTGGTTCGAATAATTATACCATCAAGAACCTGAAATTCCAGACGGTGATTATTGATGAAGCCGGACAAGCCTTAGAGCCTGCCTGCTGGATACCTATTCTGAAAGCAGAGAAAGTAGTACTGGCAGGTGACCATTGCCAGCTCCCTCCTACCATCAAATCAAACGAAGCAGCCAAACAAGGGCTTGCTACAACCCTGCTTGAAAAACTGGTAGCACTACAACCCGAAACAGTAGTTTTGCTGGAAGAGCAATACCGCATGAACGAGCAGATTATGGGCTTCTCGTCTAAGGTCTTTTATGAGAATCGCCTGAAAGCTAATGCTGCCGTTGCCAATCATTTGCTATTTGATGACGATACCCCTATTGCCTTTATTGACACAGCAGGTTGTAGTTTTGATGAGAAGTTAGAAGGTACCAGTACAACCAACCCTGAAGAAGCTGTATTTCTGTTCAAGCATTTGAGTTTGTTGGTGGAACAGTTGAAGAAGCCCTATAAGCCCGAAACTTTCCCGACTATTGCTATCATTTCACCGTATAAAGAACAAATCAATCTGCTTCAATCGCAATTGGCACAATCGCCTGATTTGCAGGATTATCTGTCTAAAATTTCGGTGAATACAATAGATAGTTTCCAGGGACAAGAACGGGATATTGTCTATATCAGTATGACTCGTAGTAATAGTGAGGGTAATATTGGTTTCCTTTCAGACATCCGACGGATGAATGTAGCTATGACTCGTGCCAAAAAGAAGCTGGTAATCATAGGCGATAGTGCCACACTGGCCTCCTCCCCTTTTTATGCAGATTTCATTGCTTATGCCGAGCAATTGAATACTTATCAGAGTGCCTGGGAGTTTATGGAGTAATTATATTGCTATAAAACTTTGCCACAATGTACACCAAAAACACTATGTTACACAATTAATAAAAATCGGAAAAAATAATAGTACAAAAGGAATCATATTTCGACCACAAACTGTTCAGCAGGTCTTTCGGGTATAAATTTAGCTACGGCATCTGTTATTTCATGTTTCAATACTTCCAGCAATTTGGTTTTGATGAAATGCCGATAGGTAACCAGACTGATTTCACGGACAGGGACGGGTGCCATAAATTCCCGTATCTGGCTTTTCCTCTTTTCGTCAAAAGTATTCATCGCCAGTTCTGGAATAATCGTAATGCCCTTGTTGATTTCAACGATTTTCAGTAAAGATTCTATACTTCCGGCCTCATATTCCAGATTGCCTAAATCGGTGTTTTTATTTCGTAGCTCACATAAATTCATCATCTGTGAGCGTAAGCAATGCCCCTCTTCCAATAACCATAGGCGATTCACATCAATATCTTCCGGCAGAATATATTTTTTATTCAGTGTCTCTTCATTACCTGATACAAAGGCAACCAATTTTTCGTAAAACAAAGGATATTCTTTTATGCCCTCTGCTGCAATTGGAGTAGCCAATATCCCCACATCAATCAAATCATTACTCAATTGCTCAATAATCTGATCGGTATTCAATTCACTGATTCTGATTTTTACCTGTGGGTATTTTCGTAGTAAATCGTAGAGAAATAAAGGCAAAAGATACGGTGCTAAAGTCGGGATAATACCAATACGGAGTTGTCCTTGTACCTCGTTTTTAATGGTCTTGGCTAATTCTTTCAGGTGCCCGGTTTCTCTTAAAACTACCTGTGCCTGTGCTATAATTTTCCTGCCAATGTCTGTAGGTACCACAGGCTGTTTGCTTCTATCAAAGATGATTACCTCTAACTCCTCTTCCAGTTTCTTAATCATCATGCTGAGAGTGGCTTGTGTGATAAAACAGGCATCAGCGGCTTTCAGAAAGTGGCGGTGTTTATCAACAGCCACTATATATTCTAATTGTTGTAAATTCAAGGCTTATAGATATTATCTATACAAAGGTAGGAAGGATAAACTTAATTGAATAAATTGTTTTATTTAAACTCTTTACTAATCAAGATATATGTATTATAAGACTTATTTCAATAATGAAGAAGTTACAGCCTATGAATTTTGCATTTTTCATTATAT
>CBIHRH010000481.1:0-4554 GCA_966212365.1 uncultured Emticicia sp.
CAAACAATTGGCTATCAAGTGCAGCTTTTATGGAATAGGCAATGATGGGTTGCCCGCAAAAATCTTTGATATTTTTTCGGGGAATCCGCTTGCTGCCTCCACGTGCCGGAATGATAGCTATATTGCTCATGGTTGAACTACCCGATTTTTTGCATTAAAAACCACGTAATATCATCCTGAGGGAAAGCCGGGTCTCTTTTATAGACAAAGCCATAATCGATTAGCTTTAAGTCAGGGTATTTTTCAAGCATTTCTCCAGCAAAATCACGTTTGAATAGACGATCGCTATGGCCTCTGTAGTTAATCGTAACCGGAGCAGGATTATAATATTCGCAAACCAGGATATATTTGCTTGAAGCATCATACAACTTCTGATAAATAACCGAAAGCATATCCGGGTTGATGTGAATTAGTACACCTTTTATTAATGATACCTCAAATTTTTCCGCGCTTTCGTAATCAAAGATAGAGCCATGAAATACATTCTCATTACCAATCACGCTTCCTAATTCTTTGGCTGCTTCTGCATTGATTTCTATACCATTTAATTGAATAGCAGGAAATAAAGCTTTTATGGCTTTCAAGTTCATGCCGATATTGGCGCCAAATTCTATTAATGATTGGGGTCTTCCTGCCTGATTTAAAGTTTTAACAAAAAAATTAAGGTTAGAGGCCAGGTATTCGGCACTTTGGTTGCGGTTAATATAATCGTTACCAAATTCGCCTGCCCAGAACTCTTCTTGTGGTGTGATATATTTCTTCTCTTCCAATGTTATTCAGATTTTAAAAAATTAATTACGGTCTCAATGACATAATTTTGCTCTTCATCAGTCAATGTAGGGTACATTGGCAAGCTGATACAATGTCTGTAATATTCTTCAGCCATCGGTTGGTCGCCTACTTTTGAACCTAATTGTTGATAATAAGGCATTAAGTGAGTAGGGATATAATGAATTTGTGCAAAAATATTATGTTCTCTCAGGTAGTTATAAAGACCGAGCCTGTTCTGAGCTTCTATTATATATAAATGATAAGCATGCCCTTCTACCACGCCCGATTGCCCTTTAATTCCACTTATATCTTTAAAAGCTTCGGCATAGCGGGCGGCAATTGCTCTTCTTTTAGCTAAGCCCTCATCGGCTCTTTTCAGTTGGCTACTTCCCAAAGCTGCCTGAAAATCGGTTATCCGATAATTAAAGCCTAAATTCTGCATCTCCATATACCAACCCGGGTATTTATCAATCCCACCGGCTAGCTCGATGCTGTTGGTGTATTGATTCTCTAGTCTTGTGATACCGTGAGTTCTTAATTGTAGCAGACTTTGATAGAGTTTTTCGTCATTGGTAGTTATCATCCCACCTTCACCACTGGCTATATGTTTCACAGGGTGAAAAGAGAAAATAGCTAAATCGGCAAATTTGCCATTACCACACCATTGTTGCTCACCTTTTGAATCAATGAAATAGCCGCCAGGTGCATGGCAGGCATCTTCAATAATCCAGAGATTATATTCATAAGCTAATTTTCTGAATTCTTCCAGATTGATGGCTCTTCCGGCGAAATCCACAGGAATGATTCCGGTATAAGTGCCTTTAGGCGAGCTTTCAAGTAAGTTTCTTACTGCATTAATATCTATAAGATAGGTCTCCGGGTCAATATCGGCAAATACAACTTCTCCATCACGATAGCGAACACAATTGGCCGATGCAGCAAAGGTTATTGGTGTAGTAATTACCTTATCGCCTTCTTTTACACCCAGAGCTAAGGCACATAAATGCAAAGCGGCCGTTCCGTTAGCTACAGCAACTGCATATTTTGCGCCGATATATTTCGCAAAATCGTCTTCAAACTCTTTTATCTTAGGCCCCTGAGTCAGAAAAGGACTTTTTAAGGTCTCTACTACAACCGCCAGGTCTTCGTCGGTGATGTGCTGTTTTCCGTATGGAATGCTGTTCATTTGCTATTAAACTTCAAAAGTTGGATCAACGTGTTCTTTAATCAGGGCTCTCAAATCTTCTACAGTTTCCCACTCTGTATTCTGGTTTGAGGTGTATTTGAAACCTACGGGTACTTTTGTGGCATTAAACTCAGTCATGAAATCTTCTATTTTCCATTTATGAGTCGAAGGTAGAATAGTATAATATTTGCCTAAATCGTAAGTCAGGAACGAATCTGATTCTGTAATCATTTCTTCATGTACTTTCTCACCTGGTCTTATCCCTACAATTTTTATCTCAGCTTCAGGGGCGATGGCTTTAGCCACATCGAGAATATGATACGAAGGAATTTTAGGAATAAATATTTCTCCACCCCAGGCGTGTTCCAAAGCGTGCATGACCATATCAACTCCTCCTTGCAGAGAAATATTGAAGCGGGTCATGGTAGGGTCAGTAACCGGAATAACGCCCTCTTTCTTTTTCTTCATAAAGAAAGGGATAACCGAACCATTCGAACCCATTACATTGCCATAACGCACCACCGAAAATCTGATAGGATTCCAGCCTTTGATATTATTGGCTGCCACAAAAAGTTTGTCAGATGCCAGTTTAGTAGCACCATATAAGTTGATTGGTGCACAGGCTTTATCAGTCGATAAGGCCACTACGCGCTCTACATCTGTTTCAAGACAAGCGTTAATTACATTTTCTGCGCCTAAAACATTGGTCTTTACACATTCCATTGGGTTATATTCCGCAATCGGAACGTGCTTCATGGCTGCTGCATGAATGACAAAATCGACACCTTTTAAAGCTCTCTTTAAGCGCTCAAAATCCCGCACGTCACCAATAAAATACCTCATTTGTGGGTATTTACTATCAGGATATTCGTGCGCCATCTCGAATTGCTTCTGCTCGTCTCTTGAAAAAATGATTAATTTCTTTATTTCCGGATGCTTCGATAGAATATGCCTGGTAAGGGCTTTCCCTAAAGAGCCAGTACCACCGGTAATCAATATGGTTTTATCTTTGAAAGTGAATGACATATCAAACCTGAAAAATGATTTTGATGTACCTCTTTTATGATTAATAAGGAGTTTTCATGCAAAAGTAGTTAAGATTGCTTTAAAAAAGAATATAACGCCGTAACTACTTATAAACGTCTGCTTTTAATCGGAATCTTTTAAACAAAAAGAGATGCCCACGGGCATCTCTCCTATATAATCAAGCCAAGTATGGGTTATTCGTTAGGAATAGCTCTTTTGGCGTTTGAAAAACGTTTTTGTACGGCCTCCCAGTCAACTACATTCCAGAAAGTATCGATATAATCAGGACGTTTGTTTTGAAATTTCAGGTAATAAGCGTGTTCCCATACGTCTAATCCTAATACCGGAATACCTTTTTTATCAGCCACATCCATCAACGGATTATCCTGATTAGGTGTAGAAGTAATGAAAACTTTTTCCTGATCGTCAACACATAACCATGCCCAGCCTGAACCGAAACGTCCAATAGCCGCTTTTTTAAACTCATCTTTGAAGGCATCAAATGAACCGAAAGCATCATCAATCGCTTTTCCTAAAGTGCTTGATGGTGTTCCGCCGCCATTTGGTGAAAGAATATTCCAGAATAAATCATGATTGAAATGTCCGCCACCATTGTTTCTTACTGGTGCCGGATATTTGCTGATGTTGGCTAATAATTCTTTCAATGATAGGCTTTCCATTTCTGTACCTGCAATGGCATTGTTCAGATTGGTTACATAAGCCTGGTGGTGACGGTCATGGTGAATTTCCATGGTTGCCTTGTCAAAATGAGGCTCCAGTGCGTCACTTGCGTATGGGAGCGGATCGAGTGTGTATGCCATATCTAAAAGTAAGTTTTAAATGTTGAATATAATAGTGTGTTTAATGCGGCCTAAGAGCATGTTTGAGTTTTATTATTCTAACCCTGTCAGGTCGAATCATAATTTTCAGAGATGCACTAAGGGTTTAACGCTAACGACAAAAATTATGTTCGCAAATTCCTGAAAAAATTCTTCACTATTATTTCGCAATCTTTTTCTAAAATGCCTTTTACAATAGTAGTCTTAGGGTGAAGGATATTAGGTGAAACTCTTGCGAAGCCCCTTTTAGGGTCGGAAGCTCCATATACAATTCGGTCAATCTGCGACCAGTTCAAAGCACCTGCACACATAACACAGGGTTCGAGTGTTACATATAAAGTACAGTCTTTCAGGTACTTACCACCAAGGAATTGTGCCGCAGCCGTAATGGCAATGATTTCGGCATGGGCCGTAACATCGTTGAGTTGTTCAGTCTGATTGGTTCCCTTTCCGATAATTTTACTTCCTCCGGCTACCACAATAGCTCCTACAGGAATTTCTCCTGCTTCGCCTGATTGGATAGCCAAATCAAGTGCTTTAGACATGAAATATTCGTGAGAGTAGAGAGGATAGGAGAGTGCCAAGATTGTAGATATTTTAGGTTATATAGGGATTTTAGAGAGTAATAGTTTCTTAAGGGATAGGTTGAGGTTTGGGAGTAATCGATGAATTACAAAAGATATAATTTATTACATCCTAATAATTATTAAGATTGTATGATTTTTTTATTTG
>CBIHRH010000482.1:0-4550 GCA_966212365.1 uncultured Emticicia sp.
GCTAAGAGTTTAGTGCGTGTAAAAAACGCAAAAGGTCAAACACTTATAGTAACCTCACAGAACAAAGGTGATTTACGATTCTTTGATTATAAAAATCCTGTCAAAAGCGTCGACGTACTACCGAATGAAATAACTGCCATATTGAAACTGAAAGGCGGCAAAAGAAGAAAAGAAGAGTTGACGTATGGCTCATCATTCTTATCCCAATCCTCACGGAGTTTAGCTTTACCTGTTGATGTCGTGAGTGTTGAATTGGTGGATAATTTGGGTAAGAAGAGGGTGGTTAAGCCTTAAGTGTAATTTCCTACTCCGCGGCCTTCGACCGCGCGGCGTCTACTACGCTCAGGCACCGGGCCAGGCGCCTTAAGTTATGAAATAATTTAGTGAGACTAAAAATTACATCAAGCTTATGCGCATAACATTCAGAAGCCTTACGAATCGGCGGCTGAGCGGAGTCGAAGCCCCGATTGGGGAAATAAATTGTAAGCTCACATTAACCAAAACAGCCAGTAAATTCAAGATTTACTGGCTGTTTTGGTATCAAAGCTATACAAATAAGGTGCCTTGTGCGCACCTCCTGTTATTTTCTTATCTAATCTTTTTAGCATATGTAAACCTAATACCTTTCGTTGAAAATTAGACCTGGCAATTTTTTCTCCTAAAATCGTTTCATACAAATTCTGAAACTCATTCATCGTAAACGTCTCCGGTAGCAGATTCAAGCCTATTAACTTTTCGTCTAAGTTCGTTCTGAGCGTGTGCAAAGCTTTTTGTAGGATGAAATCATGGTCAAAGATTAGCGTAGGAATTGTCTCTAAATCATACCACTCACAAGAGGCAGAAAGAGCATCAGGTTTAGGAGTAGCTTTCGAAAAATCAATAAGGGCATAATAGCCTATAGATATAAATCTATTTAGTAAGAAATGCCCCGGTTTCAGGGTAATTCCACTGCCATTCATTAATTCATGATGGGTGGCATCGAAGCGTCTGTTTTTATCCCCAAATACATAATATTGTTCCAGATATATATGCTGGAGACCTGTCCGTTCTTCTAGAACTCTTGCGGCTGCGTCTTCTAAATTTTCGTCTTGGTTGATAAATCCTCCCGGCAAAGCAAAAAAATCGGTGTTTTTATACCTGAGTAGTAGTATTTTCAACTGATTATCGTGAAATCCGAAAATAACACAATCAATTGAAACACTGGGAAGCGGCAAAGGCCTTACTTCCCAATACTCTTTCAAGTCGGGATTGTCTGTCATTGAAAAGGTTAAATGTATAAAATTAGGTTTGTACAAAAATAAAGAAAAATTTGTAATATACCAAGAATGTTTATATTATTGTCACAAAATGATACAATGACTTTGTTTGATGTAATCAAATATTGAAAAAGTTATAAAAAATCAACAACTTCATCATATAACTCAAAAAATCGCCAGAAAAAAGCGATAGATAGGCTAATTCAAGTGATAAGTCGACTCTTAAAAAGTAAATCCCATTGCTGTTGTAGATTAGAGATGATTTTTTTGAGTAGGCTTGTAAAAGTTGCCCGCGCTCGTGTTTTCGACTTCCCACGAGCGGGGCCGCCTAGTCACCGTTTAAGAAGAGAAATAATGAACTTAACTGACATTCATCAAAGAAGATTTAGGTATTGATTAACAATACTCTAATCACTAATTCACCAAATTGCTCAATCAATTATTTAAGCCTTTCAACCTTTTTAAATGTATACTTATGAAATCTAACAGACGTAACTTTATTCAGACACTAGGTCTTGGTGCAGCCGGAGCAGGTCTGGGCAGTGCTATGCCTTTAACTGCCAATGCCAACGATTTTGGTTATAAAGAGAAAGAAGATGAACAGATACTATTTGTAGGAGATAATATTGCTGTAGCTAATACAAGCTATGGAAAAGTGCGCGGGTATATCCTGAGGGGTATCAATACCTTTTTGGGTATTCCGTATGGCGCTGATACCGGAGGTGCTAATCGTTTTATGCCTCCACAAAAACTTCAACCATGGGCAGACGTAAAACCAACCGTATGGTGGGGGAATAGCGCACCACAAATTATGGAGAAACGCTATGCCGACCAATACTCTTCGTTTGTAGACCACTGGAATTATGATGATGTGAGTGAAGATTGTTTGAGAATTAACGTCTGGACTCCGGCATTAGATAGTAAAAAAAGACCGGTTATTGTATGGTTGCACGGTGGTGGATTTGTGAACGGTAACGGTATTGAGCAGGATGGTTATAGTGGCGAAAATATCAGCCGTTTAGGTGATGTAGTGTATTGCTCATTGAATCACCGCTTAGGTACTCTAGGTTTTACCAATCTGGCAGGTGTTGGCGGCGATAAATTTGCTGCATCGGGCAATGTGGGTATGTTAGATATTGTAGCTGCTTTGGAGTGGGTGAAAGAAAATATTGCCAATTTCGGTGGTGATGCTAATAATGTGACCATCATTGGTCAATCGGGTGGGGGAGCTAAAGTGACTACTCTCATGGCTATGCCATCTGCCAAAGGATTGTTCCATAAAGCTGTGGCTTTAAGTGGTACTTCATTGACAGGTGTACCAAAAGAATATTCAGAAAAATTAGGCGCGGCTGTATTGAAAGAAGCAGGTTTAGGCCCAAATGATATTGATAAATTGCAGCAAATCCCGTGGAGACAATACATTGATATTGCCAACAAAGCAGTGGCGTCAATGGCAGAAGAAGCCAAAAGAATGAATTTGCAAAGAGGTGGCTATGCTCCGGTGGCAGATGGTAAATTCCTGAGTGATAAACCATTCTTTTCTGATGCCAATCATTTCTCAGCCGATGTGCCATTGATTATCAGTACTACCTTTAATGAAATGTCACCAAGCAGAACCAATGCTGCACTTGAAAAAGTGTCGTTGGATGAGGTGAAGGAGAAAATAAAACCAAGATTCGGCGATAAATCAGGCGAAATTGCAGATGCTTATGCGAAGGTTTTCCCAAATAAAAAACCAATCGAAATCTGGTCGATGATTATGAGTAACCGCAAAAATGCGATTGCGGCTGCCGATGCCAAAGCAAAGCAAAAGGCCCCTGTATATGTGGCATGGTTCGGCTGGCAACCTCCGTTATTTGATGGCCGGATGAGAGCCTTCCATTGCGATGATATCTGTTTCTGGTTCTACAATACTGACCTGATGTTGACACATACTGGCGGTGGTGCACGACCACGTCGTTTATCAGAAAAAATGGCAAAATCATTCCTCAATTTCGTACGTACAGGTAATCCGAACGGAGGTGGATTACCGAACTGGGCACCATACACCACAGCCAACGGCGAAACCATGATTCTGGATGATGTATGTGCGATGAAAAATGACCCTGACCGCGAGGCGCGGAAGGCTATTGTTTGATTTCACCTCATTACAACCCTTCTCCTGAAAGGAGAAGGGCTTAAAATTCTATCTCTTCCATGCGAGAATTTTAAGCCCTTAAACTAAAAGCCCCTCTCCCTCGGGAGAGGGGTTGGGGTGAGGAGTATTATAACAAACCTATTATTATGAAAAAAACAATATTATCAGGCTGCTTGCTGCTGGCTACTCTGGGAGTGGCAAGTGCGCAAAATGTGATTCCCTTATACGCCAGCAAAGCGCCCGGTTCAGAAAACTGGACCTGGAACGAGGCAGAAAATAACAGAAACATGTTCAACACAAGGGTAGTATATAATGTAACAAAACCTACCCTTACAGCTTACCTGCCCGACCCGGCTATAGCCAATGGTACAGCCGTGGTTATTGCACCCGGGGGTGGTTTTCATACGCTTTCGATTGATAGTGAGGGGATAGATGTAGCCAAATGGCTGAATGCAAAGGGTGTTACCTGCTTTGTCTTGAAATATCGCCTTGTCCACTCATTAACCGAAGACCCCGTAAAGGAACTGATGGCAAAAATGGGCAAACCCGACATGGATAAACAAAATGCCGAAGTGATACCTTTAGCAGTTAATGATGGCCTGGAAGCCATGAAATATGTGCGCACCCATGCCACAGAATACAAAATCAAGCCTGATAAAATAGGCTTCATGGGTTTTTCGGCTGGGGGAACTGTAACGATGGGTGTAACTTATCAATATACTGCTGAAACCCGTCCGGATTTTATTGCACCTATTTATGCCTATACAGCGGCATTCCCGAAAACACCTGCACCTAAAGATGCCCCTCCTGCCTTTATTGTGGTAGCCAGCGACGACCAGTTAGGCCTGGCTCCGCATAGTATACAACTATATAACGATTGGTTGGTAGCTAAGAAGCCGGTGGAACTGCATGCTTATGTAAAAGGCGGTCATGGATTTGGCATGAGAAAAACGAATATCCCTACCGAAAAGTGGATAGAACGCATGGGAGAGTGGATGGAGGTACAGGGATTATTAAAAAAATAGAATAACTACCCCGAACCCTGAAAAATAGAGTCCTGCGTGTCACCCTTCTACTCGTCCGAGGAAGAGGGTGGCACGCTTAGGCACTCAGTGAATGGTCAATTACGACATCAATGAAATGGCATTAATTTATGC
>CBIHRH010000483.1:0-4542 GCA_966212365.1 uncultured Emticicia sp.
CTCTGCTCGAAATGAATCAGTTTACTGTTAGTTCGATAGAAGTAGTGAAAGGCCCCGTTTCTTCCATTTATGGTCCAGAGGCAGTGGGCGGAGTTGTGAATTTTATCACCCAAAGACCTACTGCTATGCCAACTGCCCGAATTGGTATTCAGTTCGACCAATGGGGATACAGACGTATCCAATATGGCGTAGGCGCAACATTAGGTAAATTCGGAATTTACCTGGGTGGATTGGTAGGAGAGCAGAAAAACTCATGGATGACCAGCTCTGATTATACCAAAAATGCGCAATATGCCCGTTTAGAATACCATTTTTCTCCTAAGGCACGACTGATATATACTTTATCCTATAGTAACTACAATTCGCAAACCAGTGGAAGCGTAGATAGTGTAGCATTTTATAGCCGCCAGTATGTGAGTACAACCGATTTTACTTATCGCAAAGCCTATTCATTACGTACCCGCCTTACTTTTGAAAAAGATTGGTCAGAAGGTTCTCAATCATTTATTACTGTATTTGCAAGAGATAATAAATTAGGGCAAAATCCAGCTTATGGGATTCGCTGGACGAGCGGGGCTTCTACTGGCAGAGGTGAAATTAATTCTAATAATTTCAAGAGCCTGGGACTGGTTGCACAGCATACCCAACCATTCAAATTCCTGAATTCAAAAGCTATCATAGGGGCAAATCTTGATTTTTCTCCAAATGATTACTGGTCATATCAGATTGATTTGAATGCGCAGTTAAGACCAGATAAAAAGTCAGTAGAGAAGTATACCATTGCACAAGATCGCCCTGATATTAAAATTGCTGATTATGATGCAGATATTCACAATTCAGCCGTGTATCTGCAATATGATTTTGAGCCTTTAAAAAATCTTCGCGTTTCGGCAGGTTTGCGCTATGATAATATGTCGTTTGATTATATAAATAATCTCGATGTTGACCCAGCCACCGGAAAAGGAATAGGTGGGGCAAAAACTTATACCAAAACTACACCTAAACTTGGTTTGACTTATGATTTAGGCCAAAGTAAAGGCTTATATGCCAATTATTCCAAAGGTTTTGCTCCATCGGCTTTGACGGCCATTTTCCGAAAAAGACCAGTGCCTGCACCCAATAGCGATTTGTTTTATTACAACCTGATTCCGGCTACATTTGTCAATAGCGAAATAGGCGGTTGGGCTTCATTGTTGAAAAATAAGATTTATGTCGATTTATCTTTATATCAGATGAATGGATTGAATGAACTATTAAACGTCCGTCAACAAGATAATTCAACCGACTATCAGGCAGCAGGGAAAACCGTTCACAAGGGAGTAGAAGTTGGTATTACTTACAAACCAAATAAAGAGTTTTTCATTAGAGGTGGAGGTACCTTTTCAATACATCGTTTTGATGAGTTTATCCTGAGTCAAAGGGCTTCTGATGCCGTAAAAGATGTAAACGGAAAAGCTATGCCATCAGCCCCTCGCTGGCTCTGGAATGCCGAAGTGAGTTATTGTCCGAAATGGGCTAAAGGCTTACGTGGTTCAATCGAATGGCAGCATGTAAGTAAATGGTATCAGAATCAGGTAAATACGATTAGTTATGATGGTTACGACCTGCTGAATTTCAGAATTGGGTATCAGTGGAAAGGGATTGAATTATACACCAACATCATGAATCTGACTGATGCATTGTATGCAACTAATGTTACCCGGGGCAATGCTGTAACTGACAGGGCCACATACACACCGGCTGCTCCGCGCACTTTTGTAATGGGCTTACAATATAGTTTTAAAAAATAAGGAAAACGGAGAAAGGAACATGGAAAACGGATCTCTATTCTCATAAAAATTTAATTATTGAACACGACAAAAGGTAAAATGGCAAAGCAAAAGAAGTTTACTTTCCTTTCTCCATTTTCCTTTTTCCATTCTCCATAAACAATATGAAAAATTTGATTTATCTCGCATTAATTGCCTTATTCTCTTTTTCGAAAGTAGACAATGAAGTAACAATTTCGAATCCGGCTAATATTGCCGCTGTTCCTTCCTTCAGCACCATGCCTGATGGCAAGGTGGTGCTGAGTTGGACTGAAAAAGATGCCCTAAAAAAGGTGTCTTTTTACTACAGCATTTATGATGGTAAAGGTTTTAATCAACCCATTAAAGTACCTGTAGTAGATTCAGCTACCACTCATGCAGAAGGTATGCCACGCCTGACAATCAAAAAGGATGGTAGCATAATAGTGAGTTTTGAGTTGAAAAAAGACAATCCCATTTCGAAATTCGGTTCAGATTTACTTTATGTTTATTCTGAAGATGGAGTGAATTGGTCGAAACCGATGTATGTTCAGACAGATAGAGACCCTACTAAAAGCCATTCATTCAGCAAGCCTGTAAGATTAGCTGATGGAGAAATCGGTATTATCTGGTTAGATGAAAAGCTGACAGCTAAAGGCAGAAGTGTAAAATTTGCCAAAACATCGCCGGGTAAGGGTTTTGGAGAAGAAACAGTGATTGACAATCAGGCATGTGAATGTTGCCGTATTGAAGCAGTAGTTGATGAAAAGAATACGCTACACATTTTCTATCGGGATATGTATGAAGACGGCTCGCGTGATATGAGTTATATCTCTTCAAACGATAACGGACAAACATTCTCAAAACCAAGAAATGTGTATCCGGATAAATGGAAAGTGGAGGCTTGTCCGCACTCCGGGCCGTCGGCTACAGTTACTCCTAAAGGTGTATTCATGAGTTGGTATACAGGCAAAGAAAAAGCATCGGGCATCAAGGTTTGCGATGTAGCCAGTGGCAAAATTGTAAACGCTGAAATATCAGAAAAAGTAAAACAACCACAAATTACCACTAACAAAGCAGGTGAAACTTTTCTTACTTATGCTGAGGCTAAAAATAAAGGCGAAGAATATTTTCATGCTATTGCTCTGCGAAAGTTGGGCGCTAAGGTAAATACCATTTATTTATCTGAGCCTTTGGCTGATTGCAGTTATCCGGGCATTATTCCTTATGGTAATAGCGTTTTGGTAGCCTACGAAAAAAGAATGAATGAAGAGAAGCCTATCATTGTGTGGAAGAAAGTACAATTTTAGTTAAAACTATTAGAGGCAATCCACCACTGATTTTTACAGTTTATCACTAATAAAGTTATGCCTGTCTATTTTATTTCAAAAAAGGACAGGCATTTTTTGTTCCTGTAAAATGCAGGCTTAAATTTGTTAAAGTTTAAATACGATTTTAGCGATAGAAAGTGACTTATTGCTAAGATGAATATCTAAGTCCAGATTATAAAATGAAAAAGCTTGCTTTACTGATAATACTGTTGCTGATAGGAGGGACGCTGAGTGCACAAGAACAGAAAAAGAAATTCCTGGTAGCAGAGAAAATAAATTATGAAGCCAAAAGTGCTAAAGAAAATAAAGAAACTGACGACGAACTGAAAGATGAAATGACAAATTTCCTGGGCTTTGGGTTCCGGCTATCAATTACCAATGTTGAAGAAAATGCCCATGATCCTAATAACAAGGATAAAAAGAAACTAGGTTTGCGCTTTCAGGTAGGTTTTCAAATGCCCAAGTTTATCAAAACCAAACCTCCTCAGAAGCTCTTCAAAGCGGGTATGGATGTAGGGATTATGAAATAGAAAATCTTTTGTGTTAATAAATTGGTAAAAATGCAATTAATACATTTCTACCAACCAAAAGTCTTATTTTTTTCTCTTCAATTGTTTCAACTGCAAATAATCCAGGAAGTAAATCACTTTCAACGAAAAGTTATTATTCTGTTCGGTTTGGAGTGTATTCTGTAAATTATCTAAATAATTATTTGTTGCCAGATTTGAATCCATAATACTGGCCTCTTTCCAAACTACATTCAGGAAGCTTCCCGGTGCAAACTGCCAGGTATACACCATATCAATATTAAAGAAATTAACATTCCTGTTAAGGTTTTCGATCACATCATTTTTAGGCTTCAAGGTACCATCGCTATTTAGAGTAAAGAACTCTCGGGGCTTCACTACGCTTGCATAGTGCCGGGCTCTGAAAGTAAGCCCCATTTTGTTGGTAAAATTATATTTCAGATTCAAAATGTGGTCTACTGAATTTACAGTTCTTATGGCAAATAAAGGTGTATTTGAATTAGCCAGAATTGTTGTAAAACCTAATCCGGTTGGTCTTCCCTGGTATTCAACCGAATGTCTTATAGAGAATTTGCTATTGAAACGGTATTGATGTGAGAAAAATACATCTGTTCCATTCAGGTTATAAAAATTCAGATAAACTCTTTCAGCGACCTGAACATTAATTGAATACTTTTTGGCATAGTTACTTTCTATCCAACCACCTGCCATAATGCTTGTCCCACGTTTAAATACATTGCCTGTAATACGAGGCTCATAGAAATCATTCTGTTCAGGTGTAAAATTGACAAATATCCCAAACCAATGTAATTTCTTCATTTGCGCATTCATATTTACATTGATATTTGATTGCTGATATTTCGATTTAATATCTCCAATTGGTGAAAATAACGAACT
>CBIHRH010000484.1:0-4539 GCA_966212365.1 uncultured Emticicia sp.
CAAAGGCCTTTTATATCGCCCAAAGCGGAAAGCCCGGCCCTGTGGTAATAGATTTTGCACGTGATGCACAAGCGGGCAAAATGACTGAGAAATTTGATTACAAGAAAATCAATAAACTGGTTACCTATCGTCCGCGTATTGTTCCTAAGCAAGACCAGATAGAAAAGGCAGCCGAGTTGATTAGCAAAGCAAAACGTCCTTATATTTTGTTTGGACATGGTGTATTGATTGCCGATGCTATGCAGGAGTTGTTGGAGTTTGTTGAAAAAACTGATATTCCTTGCGCAAGTACATTATTAGGGCTTTCAGCTATGCCTATCGACCACCCGAATTATATGGGCTGGTTGGGTATGCACGGCATGTATGCGCCAAACGTAATGACCGACCAATGCGATGTATTAATTGCCATCGGTATGCGTTTTGACGACCGTGTAACGGGTGACTCATCCAAATTTGCCAAGCAGGCACGTATTGTTCATATAGAGATTGACCCTTCTGAAATAGAAAAAATCAAGAAGACCGAAGCTCCTGTAGTAGGTGATGCGAAAGAAGCCCTGAAAATGCTGATGCCTCTGGTAAACAAAGGAGATTTTACGGGTTGGAAAAACGAATTCAGAAAACTGGATGCCAGAGAACACCAGAAGGTAACACTTCGCGATCTGAAAGGTGAAGGCAAAATTAAAATGGCCGAAGTAGTAGCCATGCTTTCTGATAAAACTAACGGCGAAGCCTGTATCGTAGTAGACGTAGGTCAGCACCAGATGGTAGCAGCTCGTTATTATCAATTCCGTAAGCCACATTCTTATATTGCTTCAGGTGGGCTAGGGACTATGGGATTTGCGATTCCGGCTTCTTTTGGCGCAAAAATGGGTGCTCCAGACCGCGAGGTAGTAGGTATTATTGGTGACGGTTGTTTCCAGATGACTATCCAGGAATTAGGCACAATTGCACAAAGTGGGCTTGCGGTGAAGATGATTATCCTGAATAACAACTATCTGGGTATGGTACGCCAATGGCAACAGTTATTCTTCGATAATCGCTATTCATTTGTTGAGTTAAAGAACCCAGATTTCATTACCATTGCCAAAGGTTTTGGTATTGAAGGACATACTTGTTCAGAAAGAGAAAACCTGAGCGATTCGTTGGATAAACTATTGAAATCAGACAAAGCTTATCTTCTAGAAGTATTAGTAGAAAAAGAAGAAAACGTATTCCCAATGGTTCCGGCAGGAACAAGTGTATCGGAAATACGATTGGAATAATGATGAATAAAGAATGGTGAATTAGCGAATAGTATCAATTCATCATTCATCCTATTCGCTAATTCGTAATTCACTAATTCACGATTATCATTCATGACAACATACACCATTTGCGTATTTACCGAAAATAGCATCGGATTACTCGGCAAAATCACAATAATTTTTACCAGACGAAGAATCAATATCGAGTCTTTGACTGTTTCGGAAACTGAAAGAAAGGGCATCTCTCGTTTTACGATTGTTATTAAACATGATAAACGGGAGGAGGTTGAAAAACTCGTTCGCCAGATCCGGAAAATCGTTGAAGTATTAGCGGTTTTTGGTTATCTCAACGAAGACATCGTTTACAATGAAATTGCCCTCTTCAAAATCTCAACTCCTATTGAAGGCAAGGTAATTGACGTCGAAAACATCAACAAAGTGCATAAAGCCTGGGTAGTTTACTGGGGGCTCGACTATGTGGTGATTGAAAAAACAGGTACTGAAAGAGAGATTTTTGACTTTTTCAGGTACATCAAACCCCACGGTATCATTGAGTTCGTCCGTTCGGGAAGAGTAGCCGTTGGTAAGACACCTAAGGGGCTAATTGAATACTTACCTGAAGAAATTACTGAATGGGAGTATTATCTATGATATTTTGTCTTGAACTTTGATTTAACTGATTAAATGATTTCACTGAAAACCAAAGGTGAAGCAATATTAATTGGTTATTAAATTATACTAAAAAAGCATATATATTGAATCAATAGTAATAAATCAGAGCAATCATTCAATCAGGTAAATCAAAGTTCAAGACAAACAAAATGATTAATGAGAAATACAAATACTCTGATATTACCTCAAAAATCATCGGCTGTGCTTTAGAAGTTCATAAGATATTAGGAAATGGTTTTCAGGAAGTAATATATCAAAGAGCTTTAGAGGTAGAATTTAGTCGAAATAATATTCTTTTTAATAGAGAGCATGAAATGCCAATACTTTATAAAAATGAGTGTATTGGTACTAGAAGAGTAGATTTTTTAATCCACAATAAGATAAGTGTTGAATTAAAAGCTATTATCAAACTGGAAAATGTACATTATGCTCAGGCTATCAATTATTTAGAAGCTTATAATCTTGAGGTAGGTTTACTTATAAATTTTGGTAGTGAAAGTTTAGAAATGAAGCGATTAATGAATTCAAAGTATAAATTATCTTGAGTTTTTCTTGAACTTTGATTTAACTGATTAAATGATTTCACTGAAAAAAGGATTAAAAGCTCTGATTTAGTTATTAGTCTCAATTATAACTTATTCAATAGTAAATCAGCGCAATCATCAAATCAGTTAAATCAAAGTTCGAGACAAAATCAGACAAATAGTAATAACACAAAACAAAACAATAAAATGGCAAAGTTAAATTTTGGCGGTGTTGAAGAAGAAGTAGTAACCCGCGAAGAGTACCCTCTCGAAAAAGCAAGAGAGTTTTTGGGAAAACAAACCATCGCTGTGATTGGCTACGGTGTACAAGGTCCTGGTCAGGCAATGAACATGCGTGACAACGGATTCAATGTAATTGTTGGACAACGTCCTGGCAAAACCTACGACAAAGCAGTAGCTGATGGTTGGGTACCGGGCAAAACACTTTTCAACATTGAAGATGCATTGAAAAAAGGTACTATTATCTGTTTCCTTTTGTCAGATGCAGCTCAAATCGCTTTGTGGCCAACTGTTAAAAAATACCTTAAAAAAGGCAAAACTTTGTATTTCTCACACGGTTTTGGTATTACTTATAGCAAAAAGACCGGTATCAAACCTCCTAAGACTGTCGATGTAGTATTAGTTGCCCCTAAAGGCTCTGGTACCTCTCTTCGTCGTCTGTTTGTAGAAGGCAAAGGTCTGAACTCAAGCTTTGCAGTTTACCAGGATGCTTCTGGCCATGCACGTGAAACAGCGATTGCTATGGGTATCGGTGTAGGTTCAGGATACTTATTCGAAACTGATTTCTACCGTGAAGTAACTTCTGACCTAACTGGTGAAAGAGGTACCTTGATGGGTGCTATCCAGGGGATTTTCGCAGCTCAATACGAAGTATTACGCGAAAACGGTCACTCTCCATCAGAAGCTTTCAACGAAACTGTTGAAGAGTTAACACAATCGTTAATGCCATTAGTAGCAGAAAACGGTATGGACTGGATGTATGCGAACTGCTCTACAACTGCGCAACGCGGTGCTTTAGACTGGTGGAAACCTTTCCATGATGCAACCAAACCTGTTTTCAAGAAATTGTACCAAAGCGTAAAATCACAAAAAGAGGCTGCGCAATCTATCTCTCGCAACTCTCAACCTGATTACCGCGAGAAATTAGAAATCGAATTGGCAGAATTACGTGATTCAGAAATGTGGCAGGCAGGTGCAACTGTACGTAGCCTAAGACCTGAAAGAAACTAATTCTTCATTTAATAAGATTAAAATCGAATGAGTAGGTATTTCTTGCCTACTCATTTTATTTTTTATTACATTTGGCAAAAATTCTACGAGGGAATTGATTATTATACTAGCTAGGTGAAATAGTTATAATATATCGTCCCTACGGGACTTCGCTTATAAAATGGCTACTTTTTCTACCGATATAACATCCCTACGGGATATTTTTTAGTCCCAGAGGGGCGATATATAGGTAGTAAGCATAATTTTTTTCGAATAAAGTATCCCATAGGGAGAATATATTTTAATTTCACCCAACGAGTTGATTATTACCTGTTAGTTTACTATCAATCAAAATCGGTTAAACCATCATTTAACCAATGACCAGCATCAACAAAACCGTGTCAGAAAAACCATTAATCTTTCCGGATATCGACAATATGTATGTCGCAGCCGAAAGGCTTGAAGACGTAGCTACCCATACGCCATTAATGCACAATTTGAACCTTTCAGAACGTTACGGGGCTGATATTTACCTCAAACGTGAAGATTTACAGGTAGTGCGTTCTTATAAAATCAGAGGTGCTTATAACAAAATGGCCAGCTTATCCAAAGAGCAGTTAGCCAAGGGAGTTGTATGCGCCAGTGCAGGTAACCATGCACAAGGCCTTGCTTATGCCTGCAAGAAAATGGGTGTAACAGGCACTATCTTTATGCCTACTACTACCCCTGCTCAGAAAATCAAACAGGTAGGTATGTTCGGGAAAGAATTTGTGAAGATTGAATTGGTGGGCGATACCTACGACGATGCCTACTTTGCAGCCAAAGCTTTCTGCGAACAGCAGGATGCTACTTTTATTCACCCCTTTGAT
>CBIHRH010000485.1:0-4525 GCA_966212365.1 uncultured Emticicia sp.
GATTGGTATACCCTGATAATCCAACGGATGGTCGTAAACTTTATCAACAAACAATGCCAGGCGGTCGGCTATTACTACTTTTTTGAATAAGCCCCATGCTATCAGTTTTAAACCACTGGTTACTCTGTCATAATCAAATGTATGTTTTTCATAAAACTGATGTAGAACATTCTGCGGACGTTCAATGGGCCCGGCTACCAATTGAGGATAAAACATTACATATAGCGAATAGATACCAAAATGTCTTTCTGCTTTCTGATTTCCACGGTATACCTCAATGGTATAACTCATTGCCTGAAAGGTATGGAAAGACAAACCAATTGGGAGTAGAATTTTTAGCATCGGCAGACTGGCTAGACCAGCCTCTCCTACTACTAATGTAAAGAAGTTGTAATATTTAAAAACTGCCAATACGCCCAGATTGGCAATCAAACTCATGATCAGATACCACTTTCGTTTTGCTCCTTGAGATTTCTCAATGTAGATTCCTGCAAAATAATCTATGACAATTGTAAAGCCCAATATCAGGATATACTCCGGCTTGAAAAACATGTAGAAATAGCAACTCGTGGCCAACAACCACCACCAGCGATGTTTGTGCTGCAGCAGGAAGTAAATCAGGGTTACTATCGGGAAAAAAATGGCAAAATCTATTGAATTAAATATCATATCAAATAATGTGAATAGGCAAATTTGTTAATGACTCACTCGTTTAACTGATGGGCAATTGTTTATCTCTTTATATTCTGTCTCTCTCTGTATAATTCTATTACTTTCTGTGTATTCAGGTCTCGTGACGTCGGTTTTAAATGATAGAATGAATCAAAAAAACTTGAATCCTTTCTCACAAAATCTTTGGCACTCCCCAGTATTTTACACTTTAACTGAGACCTTAATTGCTTTTCTACTGATTCAACTGCCACTTTTCCATAATTGTAAGTCGACTCTGCCAAGGGTGGGAATACATAATACACTTTTGCATCTTTTTTCTCCGCAGCTTCCACGAAATGATTCAAATCCTTAATTTGTTCAGAATAATCAATAGGTGCTTTAGGAAACAGAAAAAAATCAATGTGCTTAGGAGTATTATTTACATGGCTTATAATATCTCCTTTTTTCGAAAAAGCATTTCTGAAATACACAGAAGTTTTATCTTCAACTGAAGCACTTGCTGCCTCATTTTTGCTAAAAACATTCCAGAATAACTTTTTGACATTCGAAAGTTTATGTTTCAATCTATGTCCAATAAAATCTACCAGTGTGGTGTCTTTTTCAATATAACTTAATCCTTCTGGATAATAATCTACTGCTTCATAAATAACCTGTGGGGTGCTGTACTTTTCAATGTCGTATTCGGTACTAATAAATATTATATCTTGCTTATATACCTCTTTTAATGCATCATTTGTTAAAAAATAAGTGCCTAATGGCGCAATAAATGACATATTCACTACCGACATACCAAGATTTCTTTGAAGCGAATCACTATTGATTCCAAAAGACCCACTCGACCCTCCAACCCATAAAATTTTTGGATTGCCCATATTATTAGCAATTTTGTGCTTATCGTTAAGCATACCTCCCAGATAGGCATAAGGATAAGTTTGCGCAATAAATATTTTATTTAATAGCCAAACCGAAACAATGATGATTGCTCCGAATAAAAATACCTTATAAAAAAACTTCTTTATACCTGTCATTTAAGATTAATGGGCATTTTTTAATAAATCAATCAGTTTTTGGGTGCGTATATTGCGGCCCTTAGCATTGAGGTGATAGACCATATCCTGGCACAAACTATCTGCAAAAACAAAATCCTGCAATTTTCCTAAAATCGGGAATCGTGCTTCTTGCTTAAATTCGGTATTTAATTTATTGATAATAGCTCGGTCACTTTCGTAGCTTGATTGTGCATAGGACGGATATGAATAATATACTTTTACTCCTTTCTTCTTCATCTTTTTGTAGAAGGTGTTCATATCAGCAATTGCAAGGTGCATACTTACCTTATCGTTAATAATGGCCGGAGGAATGTGTTTAAGATATGGGTTATTCAGATGGCTGATCAAATCACCGTATTGATTAATTGCTCTTCTGAAAAAAATATTTGTGGTGTCTTCTACTGTTGGTTGTGCTTCCTCACCACTGACTAGTCTTTTAAGTGTTGATTTTAAGTTTGAAATCCGCACAATAGTATTTCCTCTAATATATTGAGTAATATCTTTGTAATCAAACCACTCATTGGCCTTAGGAAAGACCTTTGCCATTTGTATTTTTTCGCCGATAGTACCCTCTGTATCTACAATATACTCAAAACCCATAATTACAGTATCTCCATTATGCAATTCGTTCTGAATCTGACGCAACATAAAATCAGTGCCGTACTCGTAATGAATAGCCATATTTACTACGGGTTTCTGAAAGCTTTTTTCTATCATCTCACTATTAATACCATAAGCGAAGTTAGATCCTGCAATTAGCACGATTTTAGGCGAAGGTAAGGATTGAAGTCTTTTATATTTTTCGATAATACTGGCCGTGTAAGATATTTCTAAGTTTCTTTCGGCATAGGGGTTAAATTGGTATAATAACTCAATAGTTCCTAAAGTGAATAAACCTAAAAGAAAGATTTTAAATATAAATACTTTAATTTTACGATACATGAACGATGTCTTTTAGGCCTTTTCAGTGACCTCTCTCAACTGAAAAACTGTAAATCTAAAGAATAATTAATGTTATTTTATTTATTATCGTTAATAGAGATATTTTTGTGAAAAATATCTCTATTAACGATATATTATTACCTCTCAGGTATATACTAGAAAACCCATGGATTTATCCCGCTTTATCTCCCGACGCATTCAAAAAACAAAATCAGAGTCTTTTACTTCTACCGTCGTGAAGGTTGGGGTAGCGAGTATTGCCATTGGTTTAGCCGTCATGATTATCTCGTTTGCTATATTGCTTGGCTACAAACAAGCCATCAAAGATAAACTTTTCAGCCTTAGCTCTCATATACAGGTCAGCAAAATTACACTGAATCAGTCGTATGAAGAAACACCAATGCCAATAAAAACAAATTTTTATAATAATTACCGTCTAATCCCTCAAATACGTCATGTTCAAGCCGTCGGGAATAAGGCAGGAATGTTGAAATCGAGTGAAGAACTGGCCGGAGTTATTATTAAAGGTGTAGGTAGGGATTATGATTGGCAGACTTTCTCTCAAAACCTGATAGAAGGTAAAAGAATAACCTTTGCGGATACCAGTTTTTCAAATGAAGTAATTATTAGTAAAAGAATTGCTACACGATTAAAAATAAAACTGTCAGACGAAGTTCTGATTTATTTCATACAGACACCACCAAGAGTAAGAAAAGTAAAAGTAGTAGGTATTTATGAAACCGGGTTAGAAGAGTTTGACAAGAACTTTATTATTGGTGATTTGGCATTAGTACAGAAAATGAACGGATGGACTCCTAATATTTGCGGACATTATGAAATCCTATTAAAGAATTTTAACGATTTGGATAAAACAACCAAACTTGTTACAAATGAAATTGACCAGGATATGAAAGCCACCAAAATTACCGAAATGTTTCCAGCAATTTTTGATTGGCTGAGTTTGTTGGATAAGAATATATTAATTGTTCTGGGGCTGATACTTGTTGTGGCTTGCTTTAATATGATTTCAGTCTTATTAGTGATGATGATGGAGCGAACACCAATGATTGGTATGTTGAAAGCCCTCGGCTCAGACAATACCCAGATTCGTAAAATATTTGTATTAAACGGATTGACTATTATTCTGAAAGGAATATTTTATGGCAATTTAACTGGGATAGGCTTAGGACTAATTCAATACTATTTCAAGGTAATTCCTCTTGACCCTGAGAATTATTATATAAGTTATGTGCCAATTGCGTGGGATTGGTTGATTGTATTATTACTCAACATTGCCACTATTATTTTAATATTGGCGGTTATTACCATACCGACTTTGATTGTGTCTAAAATGCGTGTAGTTGAGGCACTTAAATTTAAAGAGTAGGTTACTGATAGAAATACTGTTTGCGTTTTAACTGAAGTGTATCAAGCGTTTTAGTATTGACCAATATTATCTTTCTACACTCATTAGAAAGAATATAATAATCTATTTTATTGGGACTATTGAGTAATTTTCTGATAGGTTGGCTTATACCTCGGCTTTGTGTTGTATTTTCTGCATCAAAATTATAGAATACCCGAAGTGTATCTATTTTCTCATTCTGCCAGTTGCTGATATACACATCTTTGTCAAAAACTTGTGTGAGGTAGATATTCTCTAAGGTAGCCGTTGTATTATTACTATAAAATCGCCAGATAAATTTCTTGTTATCGCCTATTACTTTCCACTTACCGATAATGTTCTTCCTTTTATCTTCTGATAATTTACAATTCATATCATTAATTGAATTGAGTGTGGACCACGAAGAGCAAATAATAAGCGTAAGTAACCAGGCAAAAATATAGTTCATCTAGATCAT
>CBIHRH010000486.1:0-4523 GCA_966212365.1 uncultured Emticicia sp.
ACCCAATAGACCAGTTCTTTGATTTCTCTCCTTATGGGTTTGTATTGAATAACCCAATGAATTTAACTGACCCTGATGGGATGCAGGTGGGTAAGGATCTCATTACGAAATCGGTAGATATTGTGAGTGATGCAGCAGGTACCGGAGGATTTGCTTGGACGGTTGTTGGAAAATCAGCGGTAAGGGAAGCAACAAAATATTTACCAAGTCAAGTATCTTTAGCGCTTGGAGGTTTGAATTTTGCTAAAGAGACTATTGAATGGTTTAAGCATCCCATTGATCACACAAACGATGCATTAAATTCTGCGGCAGATAATATTTTTAATATGCATCACCGCCCGTCTGCAACGGTGGGTATGATTTTTCAGGGAGTCAGGACTTATGTTAGTGATGTTTCGGAAGGAACGGGCGGCAAACTCTTTTATGACATGGGTAATAATCCAGTCTCTACTATAAGTTTGGGCGCAGGAGTTGGGGGAGTAGCAAGGGCAGGAAGTAATTTAGCTGTAAAAGGAGCTAAAATAGGATTAAAAATTGGAAAGAAGCAATTTGCGAAATTTACACCAGAGATAAATTTTTTAAGGCAAACGGAGCGATGGTCAATGTATGGAGTAAATGACGAAGCTCGACGCTTTAGTGGCCCATGGAAAACTTCAGATATAAAAAGTGCTTTATATGGCTATACTCCAAAAAGCTTTGGAATGCCTCAGTTACACCATGCTGAACAAATGCCAGGTAGTGCAATTCATGAAATAGATGCTTATTATCATCGAACTAATCCATATTTACATCCAAATAAGTGGAATCAAGGTGTAAATAAGTTGATGAGGGATCAAGACAGATATTTACATTGGTGGTATCGGGCTCGTGAACAGGGGGCTGACCAATTATTCCCTAATAATATTTATGACTAAATAGATAATAAAATGGATTTTAAAGAATTTTTAGCTTTTCATGCTCAAGAAAGCATAAATCACTCTGTTTTTGAAGTTGACTTCGAAGACAATTATAGTATATCAGCGTCTTTAATTGAAGATTTCGAAAGGAAATTCGATGTCAGACTACCTGAGAATTTTAAAGAATTTTGCTTGCACTTTCACATAAACCGATTTGGTTATGTTCTAATACTATCTCCAAATGAAGAAAGTGACTACTTTATTGGAGAAGCTTGGGACATTGATCCACGGTTCAAAGAAGATGAATTTATTCCATTTTCTGATGATCAAACAGGAGGCTACTATTGTTTTAAATCAGGAAATGAAGACAATCCTATCTTTTATATTGATGAAATATGGGATATCGAAGAAACAGATTACAAGGATTTTTTTGACTTTATTATACGTAAAGCTTATATAGTGTAATAGGTGAAAAAATAGCAATGTCTTACTCTAAAATAAGTCTATACAAACCTGAACACAAACATAACTAATATAAATTACACTTATACAAAATGAAAAAAACACTACTCTTCATTACACTTTTGCTTTTTTGTTTAAAAATCCAGGCCCAGAAAGTCGGTATTGTAGCTGGTGTAAATTTTGATAAACCTATAGAAAATAATCCAGGTTTTAGCAGTCCTAATTACCAATACGGCTTGGGTTATCAGATTGGACTAAAGACTGTTTTCACTGTTAATGAAAAAATAGAGTTTTCGCCACAAATACACTTTGTTAATGTTCGTACAGCTATCAAAGGAGCCAAGCTAACTGATAATGATTCCTGGTCGGTAAGAGTACCGCTATTGGTTCATTATAAACCTGTTACCCAATTTAATTTACAAGCCGGGCCTTCTGTAGATATACATTTAACAAAAGGGATAGGCGTTTTAAGACAAGCTGTGGTGAGAGGTATAATAGGGGCTGGCTACCGATTCAATGAAAGCATAGAATTGAATCTGCAATATGGACATTCTTTGTACAATGAAGTAAAGAAGCAATATACTGCAGAGATTAAAACTTCAACTTTTATGCTGACACTCGCCTGGTATTTCAAAAAATAGATTAATACATTCCTATATATATCTTCAAAATAGATAATGAAAAAAACAATTTTATTTATCAGTATTTACCTGATACATACCCTTTGCTTTGGCCAGAATGTAGATCTGAATACAGGAAGGGGCACTGTCAGTATCCCTATCTATAATTTGCAGGAAGGTAATATATCTGTTCCTATCAGCATTCATTATGATGCAGGTGGGGTGCCGGTAGATGGAATAGCCTCAAATGTAGGATTGAATTGGTCGCTCAATGCAGGAGCTAAAATTACTCGTGTTATTCGTCGCTATGCTGATGAAGGCCTGATGAAAATAGATGATCAGAACCGGGCCGGAATTTACTTTAACAATTATCATATTTCTGATAAATTCGGCGTATTGTCGGATACAGAGCGAGATATCTTTGTTTTGTCTTTAAATGGAATATCAATCCCATTTATATTAAAACTTGAAAACAATACAAGTAGTGTTATTTTTCTTAAACAAAATACAGATATTAAGGTAGAACTGATAACAACAAGTGAGGCACCGCCTATTTATGACCCTTGCAATTATACGTATGGTATTGAGACACTTCTTCAGTATTGGACTGTGAATAGTTTAATTAACCTCGTATATGGTTCAAATAGATTTTTTGCCTTTAAAGTTACTACTCCTGATGGATTAGTGTATTATTTTGGAGAGAGTACAAAAGAAAGAGAGTATAGCTTTGTCTATAATACTATTTCAAGATCGAATTTCTTATATCCGATTAACTTTGGTGGAGCTACAACTTTGCCTAATGATGTATATCCTGATTTTATGATAGCCCCTGCTGCATGGAATCTCTCAAGGATTGTAAATCCACGGCTGCCAGAAACAGATGGTGCTTCCATTGCCCCTTTTCAGGAAGTTAAATTTTCTTATAAACGTGCTAAGCAAGTAATTCAGACTTTTGGATATGAGAAAGATTATATAGAACATGTAACTCAAGGGAGTTGTGTTTTACCCACAACTGCTTCTACAAATATCTTCAATCAACCTATAGTTTTATTATCTCAACTCGAAAAGATTGAGTCTGATAATTTTAGTATTAGTTTCAATGACACTACTTTACAACAACCTGCGAAGTCTCAGATAAAAACAATTATTCCGGATTATGATGAAACACTTAGTGGGAATTTCGAAGATAAACTGCGAAGAGATGTAATAGACCTGAATTTTAGCATCCCACAAATAGTAAATATTCTCTGTGGTGTTGGACAGCATCCTGGTGGACAGCACACAGATGTTCCTAATCCACTATATGACATCCCTCTCCCTGAAGCATTGAAAAATATAGTAATAAAAGATAAGGTTAGAGGTAAAAGACTTGGCTATCTTTTTCATCATGGGTATTTTACAGAATATCGTATGACCCAATATCAGGAAATAAATACTGAGGTACGTAATGAACAGCCGACCGGAAGGTTAAAATTATTGGGGATGTATCCGGTCAAATTTAATAGTAACCAGACTGGCGGGGCAAATACCACAGAAATTGATAATGGGGTTAGTTTTATGTACAACACCACAGCTTTACCTAACAAAGGGTCTCTTGCCAAAGATGCCTGGGGATTCTATAATGGAAGTGATAATAGCGTAACTCTAGGTAGAGGGTTATGGGTATTGCCAGAACGCATTGCTTTCCTTTCAGGTCTAAATGGATGTACCCCATATTATTATCATTTTAATGGTACCAGTTGCAGTCAGAGCAATGTTGAACCTAATTTAGAATATGCTAAGGCCGGTATTCTGCAAACGATGCTTTTGCCAGGAGGAGGTTGGACAGAGTTTGACTATGAATTGCATGATTGTAACAATTATTTTACGGAGAGAGCGATAGTAAATGGAACACCGACAAAAGTAGGGTTGAAAAAGGTAGGCGGGCTTCGCATAAAAACGCTAAAATCGTTTGATCCGATTACTAATGAAGCTTTAACAAAAAAGTATACCTACTTAGATAGCTTGGGTACAGAATCATCAGGATTCTTATCAATAATTCCATCAGTGATACATAGCCAGTCATTGAATAATTGTACATCTAAAGAATATTTTGCACCGGGTGTATCAGTAGATTTAGCATCAAGGTTCATTAATGGAAGTTATATAACCTATCGATTGGTAAGGGAAGAGCAGATAGATAAAAATGGAGCAAATAACGGGTACGTAAAATATGCATTTCATAATAATGAAAAACAACCTTATGTAATGAATTATAATACTCCGAGCTTTCCTTTAGGAGAAGATAATGGCACAGTGATTAGTAAATGCTATGACAGGTATTATCAGGCTGATGGAGAACTACCAACTTTTGATTTCTTAAAAGGGTTGATGAAGAAAAAAAGCGTCTATAGTAAAGAGGATAAATTGTTAAGTGAGACAGAATATACCTACGAAGTAACTGATTTGACAGATGTTGTAAATATAAGGGGAAATATATTAATGCCCCCGTCTCTGACAAAACTGGAAGGACATGTCCCGATTCCTTTGCCATGGAAGAAAGGGA
>CBIHRH010000487.1:0-4519 GCA_966212365.1 uncultured Emticicia sp.
TTTCCCTTCTTGCTTCCCTACCGCAGCATCGCCTGTAGCCTGATACCACCAGGTTTTAGTATCTGAATCTTCAATTACAGCATTGTAGTGTCGTGCCCCAACTAAACGAAAAATTTGCTTTTTACCATCTACTATCGGACTAAATACCAATCCGGTGCGACACATGGTACAATAAGTAACCAGAACTGGCTTATCACCCACATTATCCTGAATTTTATGGTGATACCCGACAAATTTTATCGGATAGGCTTTGGCTACTCCTCCATTCACAACTGTCATTACCACCAGACTATCCGGCACTTTATTATCTTTCCGGTTAGCAAACTGAATTTTTCCGGGTTCTTTGAACATCACTTCTGCTCTGTACGAAACATCGGTAAAGTAGTAAAGCCCTCCGGCTATTAATACAATGACTCCTACTAAAACTTTTTGTTTGATGCTGCCTTGCGTGATATACGACCAAGTCGGATAAGCCAAAAGCAATAAGCCTATAATTCTTGAAGCAAGAATGATTTTTTCAAGATAATAAGTAAGTTTGATGGCTTCTAAATCCTGACTTCCCGGAAAGGGCATCAACAGATAAGCCTGTAATAAGGCCGGTACGATAAGGCATATAGCACCTATCCACAACAAACGTTTTTTTAGTGTAGGGGTCATTGAAATTAGGCTGTTTTAGGTAAAGGCCGCCTCTTCGAGACGACCGAATAGTTACTTATATTTTTAATCCAACCGTAAGATTTACACTTCTTCCATCTGATGACCATACGGCAGGCCCCGGATAAAAAGCAGGTCGTTTGGTGAAGTATTGTTCGTTCGTCAGGTTGTTGATATTCAATTTTACCATCATGCTTTTCGTTAACCGATAGGTAGCATTGATGTCCATTAATCCATAAGATGGTACCAAACCCACCGAGCCTGTCGCCGATGGTTTTACAGTATTCTGCGCATCGGCATAACTTTCTGCTGTATAGCTGTACAAAGCTGTAACGCTTAGTTTCGTATAACGGAATGTTATTCCGTTGCGGCTTATCCATTCAGGGGTACTTTCTACTTTGTTGCCTTTTACACTCACGTTTTTGTCTCCTACTCTTATAGCAACATCCTGATAGCGAGCATCCATATAAGCCGTAGAAGTAAAAACTGAAAGTGTAGATTTTTGCGACAATCGTGTATCATACTGGATAAAAGTTTCTAAACCGATTGTATGTGAATCGCCTATATTCGTACGTAAATAATAAAAACTACCATCGGTTTCTGTATCATAGGTCATCCCCATACGATTATTATACTGGACCATAAACGCACTTATATCCCATTTCCAGTGTTCTGTATCTCCTCTATATCCGATTTCTGCATTATAACCATAGGCATCTTTCAGGTTTTTATCAATCTTCTCATAAGTAGCCGACGGGATAATGTCTTTAAAAACTACCGGACGATAGGCTTGTGCGAAACCTGCATAGATATTCTGCGATTGGTTAATCTGATAATTAGCATTCAAGCCCAACAACGGAAACTTATGCGAAATAATCGTCGGAAGCTGATTTGCATCATAATAAGCAATTTTACCACTCAGATTCGACTCGCCCAATTCTAACCTGATACCCGGTGTAAGCGAAAACTTCGACGTAATCGCTAAACGGTTTTCTGCAAAAAATGCAAAATTCTTTGTTTTCAGGTGTATATCCCTTACCCAATCGCCAGTCATTGATAAATCAAAATCAGTACCTGTAGTACCTTTCCCTAACTGTTGGCGGTTCAGGTCGTTATTCATGAGTTGCACCCCTGTTACCAAGATAGAAGAAGCCTTTCCAATATTATAGTTATGCAACAAACGTGCTTCAACTGAATAGCTGTTAAAATGATCTATGTCAATCTGACGATTGGCATACTGCAACGTTTTAGGGTCAATGGCATCTACCACATTTGATGGTTTATCAAACATCACGCTATTTCTATCTCCTAATACTGCCGATGCCACAATAGAAGCCTTCGTACGAGCACTTAAACGAAAATCTGCCGAGAAAGAAGGCACATAAATCGTTGGGTTAAAATAGTTACGCGAACGGGTTGACATTCGGGGATTTGCATAAAACATGCTGTCGGTCAAAGGCCCCGGAATATGATAGATATATTTTGAGTGTTTAAAATCGGCCTTCAAAGTAACCTTAGAGGAAACCTGATAGATTAATCCGAGGGCTTCTCCACCATAATTACTTTCAGAATTATCACGGTATCCATCAGAACGACGTCTCGAAAAATATCCATAATACTGCAGTTTGCCAATTTTTCCACTAATACCATTATAAGTACTGACCAAGCCAAAAGAACCTACCGAGTTGATAGTCTCGAAGTTAAAGGCTTTCGTAGTATCCGGTTGCTTAGAGATAAAGTTTAACATTCCTCCGAACTGCGCGCCATACTGTAACGAACCTGTACCACGCACTAATTGAATAGTTTGCAGTGCCTCCATAGGTAAACTAAAATGGCTTGCTGGATAGGCATACATATCTGAATTAGTGATGATACCGTCTGCACGGATATTAAACTCCCAGCCACGATGCGGATCCAGTCCGCGGGTTGAAATGTTTGTCTGGTTGCCTGTTCCATCCATATCATACACAAATACACCCGGTATTTTAGCAAATATCTGGCGTGAGGTTTTCTCGGCGACATTAGCGTCTGCCCCTAATACATTAATTACCTCGCTTTTCTTTCCACCAAACAGGTAAGTTCCCTGTGTCAATGGTAACCGCTCAATAGTATTTTTATACCGTTGCTCTAAAATATTAACTTCTTCTAATTCTTTGACTTTTACCGAATCTGTTTGTTGCCCATATATATGAGTAAAGCATACCACAAGTATGCATAGTAATTGTATTGATTTCATAAAAATACTCCGTTGGAAGCAAAAAGCATAAACAGACCTGAAGGTATGCCTGTAGATTGCTTCAATTAATACTGATTTTATTAAAAGAAAATAGGTATAATATTCTCACTAGGAGAATATTATACCAGGTACTCGCTATATAAAATCAGGTTAACTCAGGCGGAGGTGAATGTAACAGGTGTATTACCTGCTCGTTGGACTTGTGTGGTTCTGTATAAAAAGAGGAACAATAAGATTCAACCATTGGGTCTGTTAAACTCAATTGCAAGGCGTCAGCAACATAAATTTTCTGCAAATCACCAAATAGCTTCATAAGTTTCCCTAGTGGGCTGTGGGGAGTATCTGCACTGGCATCATTCATACCCAGAATCAGGGAAGTCAATTCCGTAAAACGTTCCTGTGCATTCTGGTTTGATTTCAAAATGACATATAAGGTATCATTCTCATGATATTCGTGCATGATATTATAAAAATCATCTCCACTACGTATCAATCCGTCTTTGTCTCCCTTATTATAATGTACATTTTTATCAGTAGTAGGTATTTTTATAATTTTCCATTTATCATCTATAATCACATTCGAACCCGCGCTGTAATTATCCTCAAAAAATAGCATAGCAATCGTCAGCCCAAACATATTGTAGAGCAGAAGCAATAATAGACCGATTGACGCTATTTTTTTCAAGGTAAATGCTGAATATTTATCAAATTTAATAAAAGTCTTTCTTTTTTAACAAAACTCTGCATATCTATAAGATATACAGAGTCCATAAATTTTTTAACTAAAAACAAAACAGAAATAATTTCTTAGGAATCATCGTTTTGACTGATTTTAATCATTTTTTAGAAACTATGCACACCAACTGATGCGCAGAGTATAATTGTCAACCTATGATTAAATCAAAACTAAGATTCAATATCTTTACTTGCCGATGCTTTTCATGGCATCAAAATTGGCATAACCATCTTCTTTAATGCGAATACCTCTGGCTGCATACGCTTGTGGGTCGGTAGGTGCCCAGGTACCTAAACCGTCTACATAGCGATTAAACATACAAAAGGCTGCGGCAATCAAAACCGCATCATGAATCTCTTTATCATTAGCTCCTACACTTCTTGCTGCTTCTACTTGCGCTGTCGTCACATTCTTTCCTCCTTTCTGCACACTAGCCGCAATAGCTAGTAAAGCTTTTAGTTTATCTGATATTGGCGCTTCTTCATAATTTTTCTTGATTTGTGCAATCAAGGTACCATCATCTTCCAGATAGCATTGAGCAGCTGACCCATGTACACTCTGGCAAAACAGGCAATCATTCAGGTACGAAACATAGGTAGCAATGGTTTCACGCTCACCAGGCGAAAGACTATTGTTCGGGTCTCTCAAGAGAATTTCTGCCAAAGCATTCAACGGACGAGCCGTATCCGGACGAAACGCCATTAATCCTCTGATACCCGGTAGTAATTCTTCTTCTGGTAATTTGATGTAAGCCATTATCTTGTTTCTTTAAAGTCTTAATTTTGTTTTACTTTTTAGGTGCATAGCCTAAGCCTTCTGCTATCATTTTCCCTCTCTGCCGGAAGATTTCCGGGTCTTCAATAGGAGATATTCCCATTCCATCTAAATACCGG
>CBIHRH010000488.1:0-4516 GCA_966212365.1 uncultured Emticicia sp.
AGCATAACGATGCTGATTTGTATATTTATAATTATACAGCCAAAGCACAATACGATAGAGCATGGAACGAATGGACTTTGGCTTGCCGTGGCTTAATCATGAATGCGGATTATGAAGTAGTGGTTCGTCCATTTAAGAAATTCTTTAACTGGGGAGAAGTAGAAAATCAGGTGATTCCACAAGAATCATTTGAAGTTTACGAAAAAATGGATGGTTCTCTGGGAATCTTATATTGGATTGATGAAATTCCATATATTGCTACCAGAGGCTCTTTCAACAGCGACCAGGCCAAAGTAGCTACTGAAATGTTGCATACAAAATATATAACTTCAATACCTTTGCTGGATAGGACTAAAACGTATCTCTTCGAAATTATCTATCCTGAAAACCGGATTGTGGTAGATTATGGAAATACCAGAGCTTTAGTATTATTAGGTGTAATTAATACTAAAACCGGAGAAGAATGTTCTTTAGAGCAGATTGGCTTTGAAGTTGTGAAACTCTACGACGGAGTCAATGATTTGTATCAATTAAAAAAGCTTGAAGAAAGCAATAGAGAAGGATATGTAATAAAATTTGCGAGCGGGTGACGGCTGAAAGTTAAATTTGATGAATACCAACGCGTACACCAGATTATTACCCGCGTATCTAATATTAATATCTGGGAATATCTTAAAGAAGGAAATGATTTGACTGATATTTTGGATAGAGTGCCAGATGAGTTTTATGATTGGGTGAAAATGACAGAACTACAGTTACTTAATAATTTTAAAGCCGTTGAAGCAAAAGCTAAAAGTGAGTTTAAATTATTGGATACCAGAAAAGAAAATGCACTCTATTATCAGACTTGTAGCTACCCGGCAATTTTATTTAAAATGATGGAAGACAAACCTTATGATCATATTATCTGGAAAATGCTGAGACCAAAATTTGAAAAACCTTTCGCAACACATATAGAAACATGAAAATTTTACTAAAAGCTATTGTTGGTAGCCAGGCATACGGAACAAACACAACTAATTCGGATATAGATTATAAAGGAGTATATGCACAACCTGTAGAAGACCTTATAGGATTTACGTATAAAGAGCAAATTGAAGTATCGAAAGACGAATGTTATTTTGAAGTCCGTCGGTTTTTACAATTACTCCAATCGGCAAACCCTACTATGTTGGAATTATTGTATATGCCATCGGAATGCATTGTCGAAAAACACCCGGCCTTTGATATTCTTATTGAAAATCGGGATAAATTTTTAACAAAGAAATGCCTACAGTCTTTTGGGGGATATGCCATTGCACAAATAAGTAAAGCCAAGGGTTTAGAAAAGAAAATGAACTGGGAGCATGATAAAATTACCAGAAAAACCCCATTTGACTTTTGCTACGTTTATGAAGAGGGCAAAACAATGACTCTTTTATATTTCCTCGAAAGAAATAATTGGTCAGCAGATAAGTGTGGTTTAGTAGCCTTGAATCACTTTAAGAATTGCTATGCGTTATATTATGATGCTACAGGCGAACTGGATTATAAAGGTATCGTTTCTGAAAAAGGGAATAATGTGAAATTAAGCTCTGTACCTAAAGGAGAAAAGCCTGTTAGTATCATGTGCTTTAATCAGGAGGGATATTCTTCTCATTGCAAAGATTATGTAGAATATGAAACATGGTTGAAAAACAGAAATGTGCAACGCTATGTAGATATAGCTAATCATCAGCAACAAATTGACGGTAAGAATCTATTGCATTGCCGACGATTACTGGATATGGCCATTGAAATAGCTACCCAGAAAACCATTAACGTGAGAAGACCCAATGCGCAGGAACTGTTAAAAATCAGACGTGGTGAAATCGACTTAGCGGCTTTTATGCAAAAAGCGGAAGAAGAGATTTTAGAACTGAATGAATTATTTGAAAAAAGCGACTTACCGAAGGAAGTGGATAATGACTTTGTGAATGAATTATTGCTGAAAGTAAGACGAGAGGTAATGTAACTAATGTAAGAAAGGACATTAACTTAATTAAAATAATGATAAGATTTATATTTGACTCTTTTGGTAACTCACATCAGGATATATTTCTAAAAGTAAATGCAGGAATAATTCCTGATGAACTTAGTATAGCAGACTTCTATTTCATTCCCGAATTTCTGGAGTATGAGTCGGCAATTGAAGATGGTGTTGAATGGAAAAAAGCTTGTTTTAAAAGATATTTGGAGCATTTAATAGACTTAATTAATTTGAATCTTGATAAAACTCATTTAGTGTTTGATTTATCTGACCAATATATAAGTGCTATCAGATTAGAGAAATTTAACAGAGGTAAGATTATTTTCTATAAAACTGCAATAGTTTATAGTGTTAAATATCATGGCTGGGGAATAAATTATAAATTTCAGCAATCTGAATTTATTGAAACAGATTGGACGCAAGACGGTAATCACAACTGGGAGATAACTCAAGATAACTTGCTAAAGGGACTTAAGTGGAGTATTGAGAATTTAGGTTGTAAAATTCCTGTGATTAAGTGAAAATGAGTGATTTACCAGGTTCAAATTACTAAAGAATAAAAACAAACAAATGAAAACCGTGTTAATATTACGAGGATTACCTGCAAGCGGGAAATCTACTTTTGCCAGAAATTTATTAGAAGATAAAAGACGTATGTGGAAACGTCTGAATAAAGACGAGCTACGTGCGATGCTGGATAATTCGCATCATACCACACATAATGAAAAATTTGTAGAAAAAGTGCGTGATATGATGCTGGTAGAAGCCTTGAAAGCAGGACATCATGTAGTAATTGATGATACCAACCTATCTGATCGACCCGTTGAACGTATTACTCAGGTAGTTGAGAAATATAGAAAAGATACGGGGGAAGAAGTGAAGATCAAAGTAAAAGATATGATGACTTCGCTGGAAGAATCATTGGCTAGGGATAAAGTAAGAGAGAAAAAAGTAGGAAGGGAGGTGATTATGAAAATGTATAGACAACATATATTGAAGGATGAGCGAGGACCGCATTATCAGGAGCAAGACGAGAGCTTGCCACCAGCTATTTTATGTGATTTAGACGGTACTTTGGCTATTTTGCATGCCCGTAGTCCTTATGATGCTGAGCGTTGTGAAACCGATTTACTGAATAAACCAATAGCAGATATTGTGCAAACTTATCATAAACTGGGTACAAAGGTAATTTTTATGTCCGGCCGTGAAGAAAAGGCAAGAAAGCAAACCATCAATTGGTTAGAATGTAACAATATTACCTACGATGCCTTATATATGCGTTCAACCGGAGATTCGCGTAAAGATTCAACTGTAAAAAAAGAACTTTACGAAACTCACGTAAAAGGTAAATACTATGTAAGATTTGTATTAGACGACCGTAACCAAGTAGTTGATTTGTGGCGTTTAGATTTAGGCTTACCTTGTCTGCAAGTAAATTATGGTGATTTTTAGTAGTGAGATAGTTGTTATCTCACTACTAAAACTTTTGCCAGGAAATAATTACCAAACCCGATACGCACAATATAATTACCAGCCGATAGATCATTTAATTTTATACTTCTGGTATATTTATCAGCACTCAGTTTCTCCTCTGATAACTCTTTTACTTTTCTACCTAATACATCATAGATTGCAATCTGAGTAACCGTATTTTGCTTCAAAGTAAAATCAACCAGAACTTCACTCGTAGTTGGATTAGGTGATATCTTCCAATCTACTATTTCACTGGTGGGTTCGTTTCCAGTTGGGGTTAATGTTACCTCCTTGACATCTTTCAGAATCTTATTATCCGGGTCAAATAAAACCTGAGTAACATCTCCCTTGATATTAGGAATTTCAATATCCTGTGTAGCCTTGTCTATAAAAACAGTTGTAATAGTTTCGCCTTGCTGTGTAATAATTTTTATATCAACAGGCATTGAAAAATATTCAGGTGTCGTATTTTTCGTTTGGGTAACTTTTAAACTTACTGTTGTAGAACCATCAGCAATTTTAGCGGTTGTCCAGCCATAATTATACTTCGGATAACTTTCTCCATATATCCATTCCTTGAAGAAGTAGTCTAAATTCAAACCTGTTGTTTGTTCTGCCACTTTCTGAAAATCCTCTGTTGTGGCAGAATTATACGCGAGGGATGAGGTAAGATAATTCTGTAGGATTTTAAAGAATTTCTCGTCTCCAACTATCCTACGCAACATATGAAGTACAACTGCACCCTTAGCATAAGTACGGTTAAAATTGAAGATTTCGTTTTCGTTGTTGATGTTTTTTACAAATATGCTTCCAACAGCTCTTCTCGCATAAATCATATTATTGTTTATATCCGCCTGATAATCATTTTTACCTCCCAAAGCCTCTGCATAAATCGCTTCACTGAAAGTGGCAAATCCTTCATTGAGCCAGATATGATCCCAACTTTTGCAGGTAATTTTATCACCAAACCATTGATGAGCCAGTTCGTGCGCCACCAGGCTACCCTCAAAACTTCCCATCGAACTACAGGTCTGA
>CBIHRH010000489.1:0-4513 GCA_966212365.1 uncultured Emticicia sp.
TGTTCTTTATTGGCTAAGATTACTTTTTTTGCTCCGCTATCGCCGCTTAATTCTAATAAATCGTTGAACAATTTTCTTTTAAATAATACCGGTATCCCTATTTGACCGTTATATTTACAGGCTACAATGTCAGGTGAACTCTCCGTATTTCCGTTAATGGTTTTAGCCTTTTCAACCATTTTCTGAATCAATTCTGCTGAGACCAAGGGCATATCTACGGTTAAAAATATAATTGCCTCCAACTCTTTATAGGTCATATATGAGCCCGCTAATCCCATTTTTATCGAACTCGACATGCCATTTTCCCATTGAGGATTATCAATGACAGTAATAGGCATACGCTCCAATTCTTTACGGATTATCTGGCGATTGGCGCCCAGTACAACAACAATTGGATAACAAGGTGTTTCCATTGCCATTTCTGTCATTCGCTTAATTAGTGAAATCCCATCAATGTGAAGCAATTGTTTGGGAGCACCCATTCGGGAAGAAGCACCTGCCGCTAAAATTACTATTCCTGTATTCATTCATATAAAATACTCCCAATCTTTCGGGTTGGAAGTATATAATTATCAAAAAAATAATTGGTGTTAAATCAGTCGGATAGACTTAACTAGGCCATTAATGGGCTTCCAACCAGTTGTTACCAAAACCCATGCCTGTTTCCATCTTAACTGGTAACGGAATAGCGGTGCACATTAGTTCATCAACTCTTTGTTTGAGGTAATCCAGCTCGCTATGAAGAGCATCAAAAACTAACTCATCATGCACTTGCAAAATCATTTTTGATTGCAGCTTCTCTTTTTTCAGGAAATCGTGAATGTTAATCATGGCAACCTTAATCATATCTGCAGCTGAACCTTGTATCGGGGCATTAATGGCATTTCGTTCGGCAAATCCTCTATCCACTAAATTCTGAGAATTAATGTCTCTTAAATATCTTCTTCTACCCAGAATAGTCTCTACATATTTGGTTTCTCTGGCTTTATTGATGGCAGAATCCATAAAAATCTTGATTTTCGGGAACTCCATCCAGTAAGCATCGATTATTTCTTTGGCTTCACCACGAGGAATACTTAACCTTTGAGACAAACCAAAAGCAGAAATACCGTAAATAATACCAAAATTGACCATTTTTGCTTTTCTACGCATATCAGAAGTAACCTGGTCAATAGGCACTTTAAAAACCTTTGAAGCAGTTGTTGAGTGAATATCTATGCCCTGGTTGAAGGCATTCAGCATACTATCATCTTCACTAAAGGCTGCCATAATACGCAATTCAATTTGTGAATAGTCAGCCGAAAGTATCACATGATTTTCATCACGAGGAATAAATGCCTTACGTATTTCGCGGCCTCTAACCGTACGGATTGGTATATTCTGGAGGTTCGGATTGGATGAGCTCAAACGACCTGTAGCAGCTACTGCCTGATTGTATGAAGTATGTATTCTACCGGTTTTTTTTGAAATCAGGGCTGGTAAAGCATCAACATAAGTACTTTTCAGTTTCAGCAACTCTCTGAAATCTAAAATCTTTCTTACAATTTCATGCTCACTTTCCAGTTTTGACAGAACATCTTCGCCTGTAGCATACTGGCCTGTTTTTGTCTTTTTAGCACCTTTATCAATTTTAAGTCTCTCAAATAAAATTTCACCTAATTGTTTGGGCGATGAAACATTAAATTCACCTCCGGCAAGGCTATAAATATTTCTCTGAATTTCCTGAATATCTGTATCTAGTACTCTCGACATATCATGCAGGGTATCAACATTTACCTTCACACCGGAGGTTTCCATATCAGCCAATACCTCAACAAGTGGCATTTCCACATCCATCAATAGTCTTTCCTGCTGGCCAGTGGCACTAAGCCTTGGTTGCAATACCTGTTTCAATTGTAAGGTAATGTCAGCATCTTCGGCGGCATATTCTTTTACTTTTTCAAGGTCTGCATCACGCATGGTCAACTGACTTTTGCCTTTTTTACCAATCAGCGTTTCAATGGAAACAGGGTCGTAGTTCAGATAAACATTTGCCAGATAATCCATGCCATGTCTTTGCTCCGGCTCAATAATATAATGCGCCAGCATGGTGTCATACATTCTACCTTTTACTTCAACGCCATAGTTTTGCAGAATCATCAAATCATATTTGATGTTCTGGCCTATTTTCATAATTGATTCATTTTCAAAAACGTCTTTGAATTCCTGAACAATATTATATGCCTCCTCCTGATTTTCAGGGAATGGAATATAATAAGCTTCTCCTTTACGATAAGCAAACGACATACCTACTATTTCAGCATCAATCGCATCAACAGAAGTAGTTTCTGTATCAAAGCAGAATTCATCTTGTTGAGAAAGGTAATAAATCAGGCTTTTTCTTAGCTCAGGTGTATTAATGAGATGATATTCATGAACAACTGATTCGATCGTATCCTTTGAGGAAGGATGGAATCCGAATGTTGCTTCTTCTTCCATATCTGCGGGAAGCGCAGTATTATTAGAAGTATCAGACTCAAACATGGAAATTTGTTGACCTGATTTTGCTCCTATTGCTGATTTTTTCTCTACGGGACTTGAAGTTGTTTTAGGCGTTGGAACTGCGGTCGTAGTTTCTGACGGTTCATTAGGTAGCAGTCTTTTTCTAAGTGTTCTGAACTCTAATTCATCTAGTAGAGGTGATAGTATCTCCACATGTGGAGGCATGATTTTTAATTTATCAGCATCAAAATCAATCGGTACATTAAGTTCAATTTTTGCCAGTTCTTTCGATAACAAAGCGATTTCTTTACTATTTCTGACTGATTCCCCTAATTTCCCTGTTATTTTGTCACTATTGGCTATTAAATTTTCAACTGTGTCATATTCAGCAATCAATTTTGCGGCTGTCTTTTCTCCTACCCCCTGGATACCCGGAATATTATCTACGGCATCGCCCATTAATCCCAGTATATCCACTACCTGATCTAAACGTTTGATTCCCCACCGGCTACAGACTTCATTCACACCCATTACTTCAGTATCTTTTCCACCGATAGCAGGTTTATACAAATAAATATGCTCTTCCACTAATTGCCCGTAGTCTTTGTCAGGTGTCATCATAAATACCTCGAACCCTTCTCTTGCTGCTTTTTTGGCCAACGTACCAATTACATCATCGGCTTCAAAACCCTGGAGGCTCAGGCAAGGAATATCCATCGCTTCTACCAATTTCTTTACATAAGGGATAGCGATAGTAATATCTTCCGGTTGCTCCTGACGATTGGCTTTATATTCCGGGAATCTTTCATTACGAAAAGTTCCTCCGGGTAAATCAAAAGCAACACCCAGGTGCGTTGGTTTTTCTTTCTGAATAACTTCTAATAAAGCATTGGCAAATCCGAATACACAGCTTGTATTTAAACCGTTAGACGTGATTCGGGGTGCTTTAAGAAATGCAAAATGCGCTCTGTAGATAAGCGCCATGGCATCAAGAAGAAATAATTTTTTGTCGGGCATTGTGTAATTATTCGGTATAATTGTTGCAAAATCCTTTTCTAAATCAGATTTTTGTTTGGAATAGAATTCAGATTCAAATATTCGTCTTTTTATTAATATAATCTCTCAACTATGAAAAAATCTTTTTTGAGTATCATTTTAATCATAGTATGTTCAGGAGTATTTGCGCAACAAAAGACTCCAACTAAAACAACACCTAAGACAAAACCTGCTATTGTTACCAAAAACATCACTACTCCTAAAACTACTGCAAAGGTAAGTCAACCACGGGTAAATTCACAAGAAGATAACACAATTGAAGAAGTAAATACTACTCCGGCTTCGCAGATAGGTAACCCAACTTTTATCAGAGTAGAGCCGGATAGAAAATACAATTATGATTCATCTGACCTGGTAGTGAGGTGGCATGAATTAATTTTCGACTTAGTAGAACAAACGGTTGGCTACAGCCCTAATGTCTCGGCAAGAAACATGGCTTATATCAACTTAGCGGCATATGAAGCTATGCTCCCGGCTTACCCAGACAACTTCTCGCTAGCGGGACAATTACAGGGCCTGAAAAAACCGGATAGCCTTTTTGCTGATAATATAGATTTTAATGCTTCTGTAGCCGTTTCAAGTGCAATATTTAGTATGGTTGATAAACTCTTTATTTCATCACCATTTATCTGGATGGAGAAAGTTTATGCTTTGAATGACACAATTAATGCTCATTTCGCTCTGAACCTTAAACCTGAAACTGTAGAAAAATCAAGGAAATATGGCGAAAAAATAGCCAATTGGATTTACCAATACTCTATGACTGACGGAGGACATAATACATTCATGCGAACTTATGATATGAACTATAAGATACCTGTGTGCACATCTTGTTTTGAAATTAATAGGGTCGCAGATTTGGAAAATACAGGCCCTCTGCACCCGAATTGGGTTAAAAACAGAACTTTTCTGAAAGAAAATCAGAAGGGGGTGGACATCAAACCTAAAGTGGAATTTTCTATTTACCCTAATTCTT
>CBIHRH010000490.1:0-4509 GCA_966212365.1 uncultured Emticicia sp.
ATTTACCTGAGTTATCTACAATCCAAGCCGAGCCCGTGACGTGCCCAATCAATAATTCCCTATCAAAACAGTTTGGATTTGCATTTATAAAATCTATTGTTTCCTGAGTCATGTTTGCTTCAAAAATATCTGACTCAACATGCTCATCAAGCAATTCAAGTATTTTTTTTCGGTGCATACTTCAACAATTATTATTAATTTGCGTTGAAAATTAGTTTATTAAAACAACGAAATATCACAATTAAATGAAAAAAATTACAAGTATTATTGTAAGTTGTTTATTGTCAGCAACTTATACTTTTGCTCAGGTAGCTCCTGCACCAAGTCCAGGTGCCACGATTTCTCAGGTAGTCGGTACTACAAAAATTTCAGTTGACTATTCTCGCCCAATGTTAAGAGGACGTGAGATTTTTGGGAAATTAATTCCTTTTGATAAAGTGTACCGTACAGGTGCAAACGCCGCTACAAAAATTGAAACATCTGGTGATATTACCATTCAGGGAAAAACATTGAAAGCAGGTAAATATGCTATCATGTCTATTCCTACTGCTACAAACTGGATAGTTATTTTCAGCAAAGACCTGAATGTAAACGAACAAAGTTATAGCCAATCAAATGATGTATTAAGAGTAACGGCTCCTGCCCAAACTGTACCTACAGTTGAATCATTTACAATTGATTTCTCTGATGTAAAAGATGATGCGGCTACTTTGAATATCTCATGGGAAAAAACAAAAGTGTCTTTAGCAGTTGGTGTAGATAATGTTTCTGCCATGGAAAGCGCCTTGACACAAAAAAATAATGAGGCCGCTGGTGCCTTCCAGCAAGCCGCTGAGTATATGCTTTCAAAAGGAATGGATTTAAATAAAGCATTGACATTGGTTGACAAATCATTGGCTTTGCGTGAAAACTTCCGTAACAACTGGGTTAAAGCACAAATTCTTGATAAATTGGGTAAACCATCAGAAGCTTTGGGTTTTGCATTAAAAGCACAAACTTTGGGTGATGGGGATGGTGTTTATCCTTTCTTCAAAGATGGTATCGAAAAAGGTATCACCGATTTAAAAGCGAAAATCCCTACGCCTGCTCCTGCAGTAACTACTCCGTCTAAGAAGAAGAAAGCGTAATAGCAATCATTTTATTGTACAAAAGTCCCAAATGGTATGCCGTTTGGGATTTTTGTTTTATACCTGTATAAAAAATGAGGAGGAACGCTGATAAAAATCCATAAAATATTTGAGAAAAAGAGATTTACATTTAATTTTAAAAAACTAAATACTTACCATGACTACTGACTCTATTAACTCTAAAAAACAAATACTTTACATTATCCTGTGTGGTATTTTTCTCACCAATGCCATAGTGGCAGAAATAATCGGTTCGAAGATATTTTCTGTTGAACAAACACTGGGGATTGCCCCTTTGCAATTACCATTATTTGGACAGAAATTCGATTTCAATATGTCAGCCGGTGTATTGAACTGGCCATTTGTATTTATTACTTCTGATATTATCAATGAATATTTTGGTAAAAGCGGCGTGAGGAAGATTTCATATCTGACGGCTATATTGATAGCTTATGCTTTTATCATTATCTATCTTTCAACCATTGTAACACCAGCAGAATTCTGGGTGAATCATAATAGCAAGGATTTATCAGGTAATCCATTGAATATCAATGATGCCTATAAAATTATTTTTCGTCAGGGACTTGGGATTATTTTAGGCTCCATTACGGCCTTTTTAGTAGGACAAGTTTTAGATGCGACTGTTTTCCATTGGTTAAGGAAGTACACCAATAATAGAATGATTTGGCTGAGAGCTACCGGCTCAACAATAGTATCACAATTAATAGATAGTTTTGTTGTAGTATTTATCGCTTTTTATGTATTCAGTAATTGGACATTAACAGAAGTACTCACGACAGGTACCAATAACTATATCTATAAGTTTGTCGTGGCAGTAGTATTAACTCCTGTTATTTATCTGGCGCATAACCTGATAGACAGATATTTAGGCAAAGAACATGCACATAAAATTATTGATGAAGCTACATTTACACCAATGTAATCAGGTAATACGAAAGAGAGAGCCTATGACCCTGGATGGAAAACTGAACAAAATGAAAATTATATTTTAGCTATAAAGGAGTAGTATTTACTGCTCCTTTATTGTTGGAAACTTCGACATATCAACCTGACAAGTTCCACAGCCTTTAGCACATCCGGCGTTATTTTTAGCTGTGAATTGTTTTCTTACAGTATTTCCCAGGTAAGCCAGAGCTCCTAAAAATACCAAACCGATCACAATATTTTCTATCATCTTCTTCCTAAAGCTTGTAAAATGTGTTGATAATGGTGCTCTGAATGCCAGGCATACAAAGCAATAACCTCCTGAATCTCAAAAGACTTCTGATAACCACTGTGGAAATAAGTCTTTTTTAAAGCTTGTTTATCAAGACTCTTAAACAAAAACACCATCCGCTTATGCACACCTTCTACAATTTGTAAAGAGGGTTTAACAGGCAACTGATGGTCTGGTAATTGAGCCCATGCTGCTTCATCATAACCTTTTATTGGTGGATTTTGTTCAGTCAATGCAAAACGAATCCGGGTAAACATATTAATATGGCTATCAGCCAAGTGATGCACCACCTGACGAACAGTCCAACCTTCCGGACGATAAGGCGTATCTAATTCAGCATTACTTAGCTTAGCTGTCAGCGACTTTAATCGTTGAGGAAGTTTGTCTAAAACCTTAATATGGGCTTTAGTATCGCGCATGGTATATTTTTTACCATAAACAAAATCACCGATAGGGTATTTTAATTGTTCAAGTGTCATAAAATCAGGTAAGGTTCAGATTTACTATTAGATGCTGACTTGAGCCAGCTTGGATATAACAACCTTTGTTAATTTAGACCACGAATTCTATTCGCGGGAGTTTCAATACCAATAACGTTGTATTTCAGCCAATAGTTCTGCATGAACAGCAGAACCTGCCACTACATCACCTCTGAAAAGATGCTCATCAGTACCCGAAAAATCGGTGGCTGTACCACCTGCTTCTGTGATTAATAGAATGCCTGCTGCCATATCCCATGAATTGAGATTATATTCGTAGAAACCATCAAAATAACCACAAGCCACGTATGCCAGATCAATGGCTGCTGAACCCATCCGGCGCAAGCCATGCGTCTTCTGCATCAGAGACTCTAATATTTTCAGGTACCTGTCCTGACTCTCAAATTTATAGTAGGGGAATCCGGTAGCTAATAAACTTTCACCTAAATGCTTATTGGCAGAAACACTGATTTTCTCGCCATTTTTAAAGGCCCCACCGCCTTTAGTGGCTGAGAATATTTCTTGTGTGCAAACATTATAAACCACCCCAACTAATACATCTTTGCCTTGCGCCAAAGCTAAACTTACTGAATAATTAGGAAGGCTATGGATAAAATTGGCAGTACCATCCAAAGGGTCAATAATCCAGTTGAGACCTGCCATATCTTTGGTTTCTGCTGTCCCTTCTTCGGTTATAAATCCAGCTTCCGGCAGAATTTGCTCCAATTTTCTGACAATCAGTTTTTCTGTTTCCTTATCAACGTATGAAACCACGTTATTCACGGCTTTATATTCAACTGACGTCGTACTGAATTTCTTTGCCTCTGTGGCAATAAATTGTCCTGCTTCTTGTGCTACCAGAACTACCTCCTGGCAGATTTTTTCTAAATTCATATTTTTTTTGTAGCGCGAGCTTCCAGCTCGCATAATATTTTACAAACCCTGTATATTTTTCCCTTTCGGATATTTTACATTATATTTCAGAATAATCTCTTTATTATCAAGCGGTTGTAAAATCAAATTCCAGATGAGCTTTCCTGTCTCTTTATTATAATCAGCACCTTGTAACTCCTCTGTTTCAATTTCAATTCTACTATCTTGGGAGATAGGTACCTGATCTTCAATAACAATATTGATAGGTTCGCTCTTTGTATTTCTCAGCGTGATTCGAAAGCCAAAAGATTCTCTGACATTGGAACCAATATTTCTGCGTGATTTAAACGTTTCAATTGTCTCACGTTTGGTTATAATTTTCTTGTCACGACCCAACGAAATCAATAAAGAGTCTTTCGTATCACTATTGGCAATAGCTGAAGTACCTACAAATGTGCCTTCAAAATAGATATTAGCATTACCCGGAAGCAAATTATACTTTTCCCAATTAGTAATACTAGCCGTCAGGAACGCATCTCTATCGTATTTCGGAACAGCATAATATTTATAAGTAGCCGGCAGATTGAAATTCTGAATATCAACCATTTCTGGGGTGCCGCCTGAAATAATAGTATAAGGCATGGTAATATCGAAGTTTACTGCCAAAGTAGCTTGGATGGTATTGACAAAATCGGCAGTCGATGCAAAGTTATCGTCATCTTGCTTTTCGGGAACAGGTGCGGCAGCGGCTTCCATAGCTACTTTTGGTGCTTGATAACGCATAGTTTTAACA
>CBIHRH010000491.1:0-4500 GCA_966212365.1 uncultured Emticicia sp.
CATAAGATTAATATCTGGTAATAAAAATAGTTTTCTATTCTCAACTACTTGCGGCGACCTGGAAGGTCGCGCCACATATAATTAAATAATATTCTTTATCTTTGCCTTTAAGTGGGCTCAAACCACTTTCTATTTTCAACCATAATCGAAAAATACTACCATGCGAACCTTTTTTCAGATGCGCCATCTGCTTATTGCAGCAGTAGGCGTCTCTCTACTTTCTGCCTACAATTATGACGAAACTCCTGCCCCAGCCATCAAAGTTCCTGCCGGATTCTCCGCTACCATTATAGGAAGCGACTTAGGTGGAACCAGACACCTGGCTATAACTAGCAAAGGTGGTATCTATGCCAAAATATCTAAACCAAAAGAATCTAAGGGTATGGTTTACTTGTATGACTCTAATGGCGATGGTAAAATAGATGCTCAAAAGAATCTATTAGATTATAAAGGCACAGGTATTATTATTAAAGACAACTATCTATATTCTTCATCTAATACTGGTGTGTATCGTTACCAACTAGATGCGAATGGAGAAATCACTAATATTGATACCCCGGAATTATTAGTAACAGGATTAGTAGCTAAAGGTCGTGATGAGTCAAAATCTATTGCTTTGGATAATGCTGGTAATATCTACGTAACCGTAGGTTCGTATGATGAAACCTGCAAGGAAAAAGGCACCAACAAAGGTATTTCTCCTTGCGCTTTGCTTGATTCAGTAGGAGGGGTTTGGCGTTTTAAAACCAATAAACTCAATCAGACCTATGGTGATGGCGTAAGATATGCAACAGGCTTAAAAAACATTGTAGGCTTAGACTGGAATACTAAATCAAACAAATTGTTTGTGATGATGCATGGAAGAGGTCAGTTCCATGAGGCATTCCCTAACTACTATACACCGGAAATGAGCACGAAACTACCTGCTGAAACGATGTATGAATTGCATGAAGGTGCTGATGCCGGCTGGCCGTATGTGTATTATGACCAATTCCAGAAGAAGAAAATCCTTTGCCCTGAATATGGGGGTGATGGCAAAAAAACTGGTGGAGAAAAAGCCTTAAATCCATCTGCGGCTTTCCCTGCTCACCTGGGGCCTAATGGATTGCTGTTTTATACTGGTACTCAGTTCCCTGCTAAATACAGAAATGGTGCTTTCATTGCTTTTCATGGACAATCGCCTGAATTAAAGAAAGGCTATATGGTAGGCTTTGTGCCGTTTAAAAATGGCAAGCCATCTGGTGCGTGGGAAATTTTTGCTGATAATTTTGCAGGTATTGACCTGGCAAAACCAACTGGTCCGGTACAACACCGTCCGTGCGGCTTGGCGCAAGGCCCTGACGGTTCTATTTATGTTTCTGACGATTTAGGTGGGACTATTTATAAGATTAGTTATAAGGGGGAGAAGTAAGAAAATGACCCCATCCCTAGCCCTTCCCCAACAATGGGGAAGGGGACTAAATACACCAATCAAATAATATTCTTCACTATTACTTCAGATTCTCCTGAAGGCACGTAACGGTATGCCGCTTCATGGGATTTTTTAGCTATAAGAACGACCTCTCCTCAATCCTCAGAGTCCCTTTGCCTGGCTTTTGCTTGCGCGCACATGAGACTATGAGGGTACATAAGAACGACAATAAAAATTTTATAGCTCTTTATCTATTAATTCCATCAAATCATGAAATATGTGTATTCCAACATCTTCAAAGTACAAGTTAATAGCATCAATGTTCATAGCTTCTTGCGAACAATAGGCCTTATCGGAGATAATTTCTCCATACTTATGATGATCAATGTCTGAATACCCTGAAAATATTGTATTAATATCAATACTGTATTTTGCATTGAGTTCTTTTTGAACTTGCGGATTTTCATATACTTCTTTTTCAGGAGGAAGGGTACCAGGAAGTTTAAATAATTTTTTAGCTATAGAAGCACCAATATCCGCATCCCTGACTCCAATTGCATTAATACCCTGAGACCGTAGAAGTTCAACCGTATTGGCAACTGCTTTGAAATCTCCCATTATTGATATTTGAATATTTGGTAAATATCCAGGTCTTAGTCTTCTAATTGCTTCACGTAATTTTAATAATGCAAAATCGTCTTCAACACAAATTGTTAAGGCTTTACTATAACCATCTGTTAAAATTGATTTGGCTCTATTTGCAGAAACTCTATCTAAAACTTTAACACCGCTAGTATCTCTAATTATAAATTTTCTCCCTTCTGGTGGAAGCGCTTCAAGAATTATACTTGAATGTGTCGAAATAATTATTTGATGCTTCTTACGGCTACAAACGTCCATTAAGTATTTAACAAATTTATATTGCGCGTCTTCATGGAGTGATGTTTCAGGTTCTTCCAATACAAATAAACTATTATTAGGTTCATTTTCGAAAAGGTCTATCATATACATTAAACGGCCCTCTCCAAAACCCATATTGTTTTCAGAATAAGAGTATCCATATTTTTGGACAAGCCCAAGCTCAATATTACGGTTTTTATGGGTAATTTCTTGAAAGGCTACTTCATCGTATTTATTATTTAGAATATTCGAAACCTGTGCTTTTATATCATTTGAAATGATTCTTTTATTGCCTACAGTGAACGAGCCTGAATTGTAAATGCTAATATCTTTACGCTCAACTTTTGGAATGTAAATTGCAAACCCAACATAAAACGAATGTCGTTCGGGTTGACGTTTGTAACCCGACCATTCAGATGTTTGCCTTGAAACTGTTAAATCTTGTAATTGCGTAGTATTAGTTGCGTATTGAAATTTTACACTCGCATTTGAAGCAAAAGGATTATCTAATTGACTTACTGGAAAAAAATCTTTTACATATCGTCGGGCATATCTTTTATTTGTTTTTGGTTGTTTATACGAACAAACCGCGAGTTGTCCAATGGTACTTTTTCCTGAACCATTAGTGCACCTTATTGCTGTTATAGGATATTCAAAGTTTATCTCTAAATTGTTAATACCACGAAACCCATTAATGGTCATAGACTTTATTATGGCACCGAAATTTCCATAAAGATGTGTGCCTTGAAATTGTGCAAGTAGTTGTTTTCTTATATCAGCCATTGTTGGTTTTATTTAAGCATTGAATATTCATTTTACTTTCCAAATATCATCAACAAATAATTTATCAAGTGTCTGAATTTGGTTTTTAGGTTCTTTACCATAGGCGACTCAAGTAGGGACTTAGGAGAGGTTCTAATGGAACAGAAAAATCTTTAATCCTTTTATGTATCTAAACTAAACTGATTTATTAATTAATACTAAATAGCCTTTCTCGACTTCTGCCAAAATCTCCAACAAAAAAGCCTATTAAAAAGATGGATTTTTCTTTACCCGATAATCAGAACCTCTCTGATAGGTGTAATGTCTATTTCTTCGCCTGCCATTATTTTCCTGGATGTTTCATCTTCTATAAAGACCTTATAGTCATTGATAAGTGTTTTAATTGAGGAATGGTCTAAAACACTGTTTGAAAAGTTATAATCTCTAATAAATTCTTTAATAGTACAGCCAAATGAGAACCCATTAACGCTTTCTTCAAAAATGATATGAGTCCACTCTTTTAAGTCAGTATTGATAGCTTTGTGAATTAGATAAGGGTCTCTTTTGTATTCTTCACACTTCCGTGTAAATAAATCAAATAAGTCATGATAGCCAATGGCGTCTTTTTTTACTAAAACTATGTTTAGTTTTTCTACGTCTGAATAAGAACCTTGAAGACCTTCAACAGAAAGAAAAATGCGTTCATCGTTATTTCTAATCCTTTTACTTTCAGCTTCGTTAGCGGCTTCAATGGCGGCTTTGATTAATACGGCTTTGTAATGTAAATTTTCCTGCATTGTATATTATTGGTTTATTACAGCTGATTAACAGGTAGGAATTGCCCAATAGTTCCTGCAAAATAAAGGATATCAGAATAACACAAAGTCCCATATACGAAGCCTGCAATCAGCAAATAACATCCTTTGGATGCTATTTGCTAGCATAATCTTAAAAAATACAAATTCTTTGAATATTTATACAGATTTTTTCAAAATATTTTCTAAAAAATTAAGAAGCCGGATTCTGTCAGGATTCTTTATGTTCTCTCAGAGTCTCCTAGGTGTGTAAGCCAAAGGAGAGCAAAAGGACTCTAAGGATTAAGGAGCGGTCCTACTTACCTCTAATACTCTTAGTCCCCTGTAGCAGCATACCGTTAAATACCTCCAAGAAACTCTAAAAGGATACAAAAAACACAATCAAACAACCCTACCAAACCCTATATCCCCAAAAGTCTGATTTTACCAAAAAACTCCCCAATCACTTTGAAAATACAATCCTAAATCCGAAATTTAGGAGACACCCAGTCTGTAAATACAATTCTGAACTAGCCATCCGCATAACATTGATATGGTCGAAGAGAAAAAGAAATATATTATTCGTGAACCTTTAAGAATGGAGAAAGAAATGGCAGATAAAAAGGTTACCAA
>CBIHRH010000492.1:0-4495 GCA_966212365.1 uncultured Emticicia sp.
GCCATTCGAAAAAATTATTGGGGTCATCGCCCGGAAAACTGGCATCGACGTGCCAACCTGTATCACCCGGGTCTTCATCAGATGGAAAACGAACCGGAAAAGTACCCATGCTTCTGCAGGGTATCCAGTTGCCTTGCCCCACTAATTGGTCGAATGCGCTATGAAGTATGTCGGTATTAGCTGCTTTAATGAATGGCTCCTGAGAGTACATTCCGAGTCTGATTACTGGTTCTGTCCAGGTGCTTTTATCATGAGGGTTGCAGCCTGTATCGCGCCAGAGAATATTTCTTGCTTCTTCTGCTATTTCTGAAGAAAAGGCATTGTCGATTCTGATGAATCCCTGATGGACGAATTGTTGAATTTGATTTATATCTAAGATTTCTTGCATGATGATAAGAATTTGTGGCGCGAGCTTCCAGCTCGCGGTAAACATCGAAAAAGAAAAGTCTATCTATACTATCAATAAATGATAGTGACTAACCGCGAACTGGAAGCGACCGTCGCCCGGTTCGAGCCATAAATAAACGTATAATAGAAAAACCGACCTTTGTATAAAGGCCAGATATGTCAGAAAGACATCAGGAAGATATTAAAGCATTACGGTCATTCTCATACCATCAAAATTATGAAAATTGATGGGTATTTGCCAAGAGTTTTTGCATAAATCTGGCATTTATTATGGCAGCAGTCCCCCATGTATTATTGAAGAATATAAAAGCATTTCTATCGCTTTCAGTAATTTTTTCAGCTAAAGTTTCCAATTCAGCCTCACTATATTCAGATTTAAAAAGAATGGGTGTGCCATGCAATCGATAATACATCGTTTCCGGATGATTGATAATCACATCGTCTGGAATATCTTTAGGAATACTTACTCCACAAAAAACAATGCCCTGGTCTTTTAAGACTTCATAGACACCCTCATTCCACCAGCTTTTATGCCTGAACTCAACTACATTTAAAAATCTCGGGCTGAGTCCGTTCAATACATTACTGAGATTTTCTTTGTCGCATACAAAAGAGGGTGGGAACTGGAATAAAAAGCCCCCAAGTTTTTCTTTTAAGCTGCTACTGATATGCTTACAGAACTCGTTAATTTCCTGACGCACGTTTTTCAGTTGATTAATATGCGTAATAGTTTGCGGGACTTTGATGAAAAAAAGAAAGTCAGCAGGGGTTTGTGCATACCAATTTTGCAGGGTTTTAGCGGTGGGTTTCCGGTAAAAGGTGGAGTTAATCTCAATAGCATTAAAATGCTCTGCATAAAAGACCAGATAATCTTTAGATAGGAGATTATCCGGGTAGAAAAAGCCTTTCCAATCTTTATTGGAAAAACCAGAACAACCGATAAAGTAATTCATGTAATTGTCTCCTATAGAAAAAAACTGTTTATGATAGAAAAATCGTGTGATTTTGGTGATAACAGATAACGTAAAAAACCGAGCCAGTCTATTAATTAACTCTATTAAAGCCGGAATGGCGTTTGTTGCCTAAATTTTTACACAGTCTAAATAAAAATTGAGTATTCTTTGCCTCGTCGTTCAGAAGTATGCCTTTCAGAGAGGAATCTGAGAGGTGGCATAGAATTTTTTGGAGAATTAATATGAGAAAATTAATTTTTTCACTGGAATTGTTTTCTCCAATATTATCTATTAACCTCAAAAAAATCTAAAATTATGGCAACGCAAGAAAATAAGCCAAGAGAAAGAGAAGACGAAAGAAACACGTCGACTCAACAATCAGGAAATAGAAACACTAGCCAACAGGGCCAACAATCAAGTAATATGGATAAAGGCCAGCAAGGACAACAAAACTGGAATCAGGGTCAACAAGGCCAGTCTGGTAGCCAACAACAAGGTGATAGAAATACCAGCCAACAAGGCCAGCAATCGAATATGAACAAAGGCCAGCAAGGGCAACAAAACTGGAACCAGGGGCAGCAAGGTCAACAATCGGGCAGCCAGCAAGGAGGTAACAGAAATATGCCTAACCAAGGCCAGCAAAGCAATACAAACACAGGTCAACAAGGCCAATCAGACCAATGGTCTTCAAGCCAACAAGGCAGAGACCGTAATCGTGACCGTGGCGACAAAGAAGGGATAAACAGAAACGCCGATGCAGATTATTCAGAAACTGAAGAAATCGACGAAGATGTTGATAGAAGAAACCGTGATACAGATACTAACCGGTTTTAACCCAACCCCTAAAGAGGAGTGAACATTCAGGTGCTATTAGTGGCTCCTGTTTTGATCTCACTCCCCTTTAGGGGTTTGATTTGTTATTCCTAACACTGTGTCTTAGCTCCCCTTTAGGGGCGGGGGGGACGTTAGGGACGGCTTACAATCAAACCCTGCTCAGGCACCCATTTATCATATTCCATATAGGCTGCCACTCGTTTAGCCATCTCTCTGTCGGCTAGTTTTTCTACCAGATGCAAAGCTCCGTCAATTCCAGCAGAGATTCCGGCTGTGGTTATAATGGTACCATTATCTACAAAGCGGGTGTTGGGCAAAACCTTTGCACCAGGTACAGCTTTTTGCAATCTGTCTATGCTTTCATGAAAAGTCGTTACTGTCAGGTTATCCAGTAAACCTGCTTTTCCTAGTATAAAAGCACCCGTACAAACCGAAAAATAGTATTGTGTGGTGGGTTTTCTTGCTTTTATCCAGGCTATTACCTCAGGGTCTTCAGAGGCATTCCCTGAGTTTCCACCAAAAACAGCTAAAATATCAAATGGCGGGGCATCAGTTATATCATAGTCGGGCGTTACTTTCAGAATACCCTGCGATTTGATAGGCTTTTTGGTTTTAGATACGATAAAGATTTTTGCGCCTGCATAAGAGAATACTTCCATAGGCCCGGCAAAATCCAGTACTTCTACACCATCTTGCAGATAAAAACAGATAGTCATTTTTTTCTTTGGGAGTTTACTTTTCTGAATCAATTCCATACCGCAATGGGGGCATTTATCGGCTTTATCAAAAGTCAGTTTGTCACAATCATTATCGCAGGGCGGGCAAACGAATGGATCGGCATCGGCTTTTTGTGCGAAACTTAGTACTGACGCAAAAAGAAGGATGTAAGTGAGAATAGCTTTCATTAATTTGTTTTTTCTTGCAAAAGTATAGATATGCAAGACTTAATGAAAGGACAATAACAGTCAGAATCAGGACAACTTCTTTAATTCTTTAGGAATATAGCCCGTGTGCTTTTTAAGTATAGTAGCTAACTGATGCGGATTATTGATGCCACATTCCTGCGAGATAGTAGCCATCTTTTCGTTGCGCTTTAGCAATTGCAGTGCTCTTTCAACCCTTAGTTTTTCAATGTATTCTCCAATAGTAATACCCGTTCTGGCTTTAAACAAGCGTGTCAGGTTTCGGGGGCTCATACTTACTTTTTCGGCTAAGTCTTCAATAGAGGTTTTCTGATGCAGGTGATGAATGAGCCAATCCTGAATTTCATGAATCTGGTAGTTGATATGCTGCCGATATTGTACAAAGATGCTCTCTTGCCCATCGGCACTATCCCGGCGCAGATACATCACCAGTTCTTTGGCTAATTGATAAGCAAATTTTGCCCCATGGCGTTCTTCTATCAGAAAGAGCGCCAGGTCAATTCCGGTAGTAATTCCGGCACTCGTATATACATTTCCGTTTTTTACAAATAAACGATTTTGCATCACTTTTACCTTTGGGAAATGTTGTTGCAAGGCTTCAATGTATTTCCAGTGTGTAGTGCATTCAAGTCCATCCAGTATACCCGCTCTTGCCAGAGCAAAAACACCTGTACAGACCGAGCAAATAGCTGCCTTGCTTTCAAAGGCTTTTATGAGCCATTCGTCAAAGCTTTTGTTTGGCTCCAGATTAGATGGGATACTAAAGCCAGGGATTATCAGTATATCGTCTTTATCAAACGCAATCGTTGAAAAATGAGTGAGCTTATCAGAGAATAATCCTGCCGAAAACTGCTTTTGATTTTTATCTGAAACAAAGAGTATTTCGTAAGGAATACCATACTCACCTGATTCGTAAAAGACCTGTAAAGGGCCGGCTAAATCAAGGATATGCACATCGTTTGAGAAATAGAAAATGACGCGGTTTTTCAAGAGGATAGAGAGTAGCTATAAAGCAAATATATACATTATGCAGATAAATAAGTACTAAGAAAATATTATTTGATATTAAAATTTCAAGCCACATTCACTATCAATTAATTTTATAAACCTGCTTAGTGATAGTTTTCCCACTATTTCATATTTGGAAGGCTTTTACTTTTTTTACCTGAAAAAAAGTAAAAAAAAGCAGGCATCATTTAAACTCACACAATTAAAAATCCGATAGTATCCTTCTTTTAAGCTAAATTCTTTCACGATTTTTAATTGTGGACTAGCCGTCCGCCTCAACAGGAAATGATGTTTTAAGGATACAATTTTTAGTTGTTATTTTGTGCTAATATTCTCAATTAATTTTGTACCCTTACTTATATATGAAAT
>CBIHRH010000493.1:0-4495 GCA_966212365.1 uncultured Emticicia sp.
AAGATTTTAATAAAATAATAATTGTCTATTTTCGATTGCATAATGTCGAATTTTTTTCCACATACGACAATCCGCAATCTAAAATCGACAATACTAGAACTATTCATATTTCATTTCCACAGCCTTAATTTCCCCTTTGCCTGCAGCCTTACCTGAAACATTAAGACCAACTCTTGCCGCTCTATCCCAACGTGGTAGCCATAAGTTTTCCAATTGTGTGACTTTGTTGGCAGCATCTGGCTTTTCTCCTTTTAATTCATAGCTGAACTCATAGAACCGGCCATTATAGCTTTGTAATTTTAGCGTAATATCTTTGTTAGTTACTGCAAGCTCCTGCGTTTTTACTAGTTCATGCACCCCATCTTTTATCCGCCATAATTCCACTTTAGACCCACGCACACCATAACCAATGGCATTTTTAGCATCACCATAAATGACAATATTCTGCATAATATCCTCTTTCGGACTTACTACTGCCGAAAAAGTATAAGAGCCTTTTTTAATATTGAAACCTATAAAGTTCCCTGTTTCAGTCAGGTTTGTATTCTCAATCTGCAATGCACCATTTTGTATGGCATAAGTCGGTTTAGGATAATGCACATCGTGTATCCATCGCAAATTTGGCATAGGTTGGGTAAAATTGACCGCAAAACTTAAGTTATTAGGCTTACCATTATCAGACGGAGATTCAGCCTGCTGTGGGGTGGTTTTACCATATCTGAATACTGGCCATTTCGTGGTTTCATCCCATACCAGTTCACTCAGTACTCCTTGTCTGCCCACAAAGGTAAAATCGGCCCCACTATAAGCATGATGTAAAAAGAAATATCGATTATCAGGCGTAGTGACAACCGTTCCATGTCCCGGACATTTCCAGACATCATCACCCACTAATATCGGATTACCCGAATACTTTACCCAGGGTCCTTGTATTTTTTCGGCTCTTGCCACACCTACCATATAGTTGCATCTACTTCCACAGCACGAATTGCCCGAATACAACATATACCAGTAATTGCCTCTTTTAAAAATCGCTTGCCCTTCGGCACCTCCTGCTTCCCAGTCTTCTTTGTTGGCAGTAATTAAATTAAACTCTTTGCCGATTACTTTCAGACCATCATGTGACAACTCGGCGCCTAACAATTCTATTGTTTTACCTTTATCAAGGCCATAGGCCTTCCAGGTAATGTATAGTTTACCTTTATCCTCTATCACAAAGGCGTCAATGGCTTCGCTTGTCCATTCAATAATCAAACCGTGGTCTGTAAAGCCTTTCTTAATATCTTTGGTAGTGGCTACTCCAATATAAGAATGCTTGTCAGATTTACGGCGGGCAGTATAATAGCAGTAAAAAGTACCATTTCGGTAGAATAACTCCGGTGCCCAGAAACTACCCGTCGTCCATTCAGGCATTTCAGCAAAAACCGGCCCTACATACTCCCAGTCAACCAGGTTTTTTGAAGAATAAATCGGATACGCCGGTCCCCATTCTGATGATGTTCCGGCGGCATAATAGGTATCACCCACACGAATCACCGAAGGGTCTGCAAAATCACCTGCAATTACCGGGTTTCTATAAGTATTAACAGGGCGTGGGTTTTGTTTTTGAGCCCATAGAGGAGTAGTAAAAATCAGACTTAGAACAAAAAAAGCAGAGAATAATTTCATAGATGATTGATTGAATATGATGGCGAAGAAAGCGAATTATTTTGATTTTAGAAACTGACTTTGTTTAATATTCCGGTTGAGCTGGTTTAGTAGGAAAATAAAAATTTTTGCAAGAGGGCGTCTCAAAAGTTTTTCAAGCCAAATAATATTTGGAATTTTCCTCACCCCAACCCCTCTCCTGAAAAAGGAGAGGGGCTTAAAGTCTCCCTCTCCCTGGGGAGAGGGAGATTTAGAGGGTGAGGAGAAAGCTTTGGTAAATAATATTTGGCCTATTTTACTTTTGAGACACCCTCACAGCGGAATTGATACACGTCCACCAACGTACATTTAAACGTCCGATATCGGACAATAAAATCTACTGAATAGCCTGAATTTTACTAAAAAAGCTTTTTTTAGCACTTGGAATAGTATTTGCTATACAAATGAGGAGGATATAAGAATTAACCCATCAGAATTATGAAAGGTAATCAATTAGGAGAGTTTGAAGAATTGGTTTTATTAACAATCGCTTTGCTTTATGACGATGCCTATAGTGTGGCAGTCGTGGAAGAATTAAGCAAACGATTGGAGCGACCCATGAGCCTGGGAGCAGTACATCGCACCATGCAGAGGCTGGAAGAAAAAGGTTTGGTAGCATCTCGTTTCGGTGAGGCATTGGCTGAAAGGGGAGGGCGGAGGAAACGATTGTTTACGGTGACTACCTGGGGCGAACAGGCATTGCAGGAGGCACGCCAGATTCGGAATGACCTTTGGGCTGGAATCCCTGAAGTAGCCTTTGGAGGGGGTATGTCATGAAAAAATCTCCCCGACCTTATCGCTGGGCAGAATGGCTATTCAGCCAGATAGCTGCCCCACATCTGCGAGAAGAATTATTAGGCGATTTAGACGAACGCTTTTACAAACACGGCCAGCGATACGGCCATACTATTGCCCGATTGCTGTATCTGGTTGATATACTTTTACTGCTTCACCCGCGCCTATGGCGGCGGCAGGCAGATACTCATGGAAAATCTATTACTCAATATTCATCACCCTTTATCTTCCATCCCGATATGTTACGCAACTATTTTAAAATCGCCTTTCGTAACCTCATTAAAAATAAGGTTTATTCATTCATCAATATCAGCGGACTAGCCGTAGGTATGGCTTGCTGCCTGGCTATCTGCCTCTATGTATACGATGAGTTCAGCTACGACCGTTTTCATGCCAATACCCCTGATATTTATCGCGTGGTAGAAAAACAGAATCAGGCAGGTACCTTATATGATGTAGCTTCATCTCCCGGCCTTCTATCTCCGGCATTGAAAGCAGAATTTGCCGAGATTCAACAATATTGTCGTTTCAATCGCCACTGGGGTGTATTAAAGCATGATTCTACCATTATAGAAGATATAGATATATTAGGTGTTGACCATTCATTTTTCAGCATGTTTAATTTCCCTCTGCTAAGAGGTAATAAAAATCAGGCTTTGCTAAGCCCTAATGAAATTATTATCAGCGAAAGTATGGCCGAGCGCTTTTTTGGCAGCAAATGGCAGGAGTCTGCAAAGATATTAGGTCAGCCATTTCAATTCAAAGATAAAACGTTTACTTTAAGCGGAATTGCCAAAAATCCTCCGCATAATTCACATATTCAGTTTGATATTCTGTTCTCTTTTCTTTTGACCGAACAAGACACAGACCAATACAAATGGAATAACGATAGCCATTACAATTATCTTTTGCTACAACCTAAGAGCGATATAGCAGGCCTGAATAAAAAGATATTTGGCTTTATGGCCAAATATCGTCCGCAAGATAAACCTACTATCAGTCTGCAACCCATGTCAGATATTTATCTGAATCCTGATTTTAGTTTTCACACCGATTGGCCAACCAAGGGCAGCCGTTTATACATCTGGGTTTTCGTAGCCGTTGGGCTGATTGTATTGCTGATTGCCCTATTCAATTTCATGAATCTATCAACGGCGAGAGCCATGAAACGTGCTCAGGAAGTAGGAGTAAGAAAAGCCATTGGGGCAGTACGTATGCAGTTGGTCGTGCAGTTTTTGGGAGAATCATTATTGCTTACTCTATTGTCGGTTATATTAGCCATTGGTTTATTGATTTTGTTTTTGCCTTTGCTTAATCAGGTAGCTGCAAAATCATTAACTATACCATTTTCTAACCCCATTTTCTGGTTGATGATAATCGGATTTACCTTGCTGATTAGCCTATTGGCGGGTATGTATCCTGCCTTTTATTTATCGAGATTCCAACCCGTAAAAGTATTGAAAGGTGTTTTCAATGTGCAATCAGGACAGCTTTTCCGCCGAACATTGGTAGTAAGCCAATTTACGATGTCAGTAATGCTCGTTACTGGTGCCATTGTGATATATAAGCAATTGACATTTATGCAGAACCGGAGTCTGGGCTTTAATCAATCACAATTATTGTCGACATGGCTAAGACCAGAATTAAAAGGTAAAGAATGGATGATGAAGGCAGATCTGGAGCAGCAAAGCAGCATTGCTGAGGTAACATTAACGACTGGGAATATGGTGGATATAAATAATTCGACTTATGATTTTTCGTGGGAAGGTCAGGCTCCTGGAGAAGGTATGGTAATTACCAATGCCAATACTGACCCGGAATTTATAAAAACGACCGGAATAAAGCTGATTGCCGGACGGAATTTCGACCCAACGATTGTAGCCGATACAGCAGAGGCCTTTCTGATTAATGAAACGGCCGCTAAACGCATGCACTGGACACCTGAACAGGCTTTAGGTAAAACAGTTACTTTCTGGCAACGAAAAGGCAAGGTGATTGGTGTAGTAAAAGATTT
>CBIHRH010000494.1:0-4492 GCA_966212365.1 uncultured Emticicia sp.
TTGAACTCAATAGGTACCTGAGTTCCGCTGCTACTCTGGCCCTTCGAAGGTGTACGGGGCGTATTCTTCGGTGGCTGCTTTTTGCGAAATGTATTACTGGACATCTTATAATTTTATAGGAAAGCAATGAATTTTAAAACAAATATATAAATATTACAACAAAAACACGTAGAATCTGATAAATTAGTATCATAAGGTTACATAAGGGGTTAATATCCAATAAAATACAAAAAGCTACCAATTACAAACTTTCACTCTCCGCCTACAAATTCTCACTTCTTTCAAAAGCATAGGTAACTGATATTTGTTTCACCAATTAATTCAACCAGCCATGAACGAAGATATATTGTATAGAATGAGTTTCTTCTCTGCATTTTATGCCGTTTGTTTTATAGGCATATATTTCTACGGTAGAAAAGGTTCTCCTAAACTTGCTCCTGCTTTATGTACTGGTTTATTGCTGTTTTTTACTGTTGCTACTTACTATGTTGGCGGTGCAGCTATGAGCCTTTTTGCTCTTCTTACCGTAGTAGTCTTATTGTTTGTTCTTAAACCTCCTCCTGATAATAGTCTGCAGATATTCTTCAGCGAAAACAAAATCTATAAGTCAGAGAAAAAGCCAAAGGCTGTTCTGGATATACTCAGCGACAGGAACTGGTCACTGGCTGAAGGCAAACTATTTATCCGTTCTAACGAATATGTTAACTATTTATTCTGGCTGGGGCATACTTCTTCGGGTTATTATAATGGCAAAAACTATGTGACCAATTTCAGGTATTATCTGGCTTTTATCTTTGAGCCAAATACAGTAAGCGAGAATTTCAAGAAAAAGGCAGAAGCTTTGATGGATAAGTCGCATTACACTTTTAAAGAAAAGTGGAAGTACTTCTTTACCCTTGATACAGACAAACCTTTCTTAGTAAAAACCGCAGAAGATGGCGCTTTTATTATAGCCTTTGATACTTTCAGAGATGCCAAAGTATACGCCAGAAATCTGGCGTGGATAAAAACTAATATTGAAACAGCTCCAAAAAATAATCAACGTACAGCAACCTATATACCATCATGGCAATCAAGAGTTTCTTCATAAGTCTTGTATTGACTATTTTTTTCGGCTACTCTTTTACAATAGGGCTTACTACAAAAGGCTCTTTTTTGCAGAAGATTCCTGATTGGGGAGGTTTTATAATCCTGATAGCCGGAGGAATACTCTATATATTAGCCTTCTGGTGGGGATTAAGAGGATTCCCCCAACATAAATTTTTAAGCCTGATGTCGTTAGGCATGAGTGGTTTTGGGTTAGCATGCTATGCCGTTGTTATTTCAATGGAATTGAATAGAGGCAAACCAACGCCGGGACAGTTTGATTATGATTTAACCAAAATTCCTGCGCAAGAGCAAGCCGCTGTCCGCTCATTGGCTAAACAGATTGGCATACCAGAAAATGAAATTCACGCTACCGAATACTGGAAATTACAGGACTTTCCTATGGCAATCTGCATTCGGAAAGGACATATAATAGGGGTGAATGTAACAGATAAAATGATTACAGATATATCAGTTTTATCAGCCTTACCCGAATTGAGTGGCTTATACCTGAGAGGAACACATCTGAAAGATTTAAGCGATTTACAATCACCAAAATTACAGCGTCTGGAACTACAGAATAACAAGTTTACTGACCTGACAAGTTTTTTGGGAATACCCAATGTCGAATGGCTTTTTGTTGATAACAACCAGCTGAAAACCTTAGATGGTATTGAACAAATGCCAAAACTAAAGGAAAAGAGTTTCGGCGGGAATCCTGATTTAAAAGACAATTAAGCCATAAAAAAGACTACATTGTATGCTATCCACGGTCTTGCTAATATATCATTTAAAAATTATCTTCTTGTATGAACCGCTCACAGATTTTATTAACCCTTGGTATTATAGTTGTCTTCCCTATTTTTTTTGGAGGACTATGGAGTGGCGTGTGCTACCTCATTGGTGCCTTAGGCGGCTGGCAGAATTTAGCAAGCAAATATGAAACACCGAAAGATACCATAGTAGACCAGAAGTTTACGGGTGAATACGGTAAATTCGGGGTATCAAGGTATAAGTTTACTTTGACTGTCGGATTCTCGAAATCAGGTATTTTCTTTGCCAATAACCCGTTTTTCAGAATTGGTCACCCACCGATGCTCATTCCCTGGAGCGCTATTAAAATCATTTCAACGGATGGCTTGTTTCTTCGTATAAATGCCGATGATACGGATATATGGTTAAGTAAGAAATTCTTAGTGAATATTCAACCTTATGTCGCAAAACCGAATTGATGCTCAACATGATTCCCGAACTATAAAATCCGAATAAAGTCAGGAAGTATACTATTTATATATTTTCGTAACCCAGAAACGCTCTCCTCTGACCTGACACCATGCTTTAGTAACAGAGCCCGACTCATTTCTCACGCAAAGGATATTCATGTTCATCGAAGAAAAGTAGTCCGGGGCATCTTTGTAAAGATGGAAGAAATTCCGGATATCCCGGCCATTCCAGATAAAGTGCAGGATATTGTCTTTCTGGCTTATTTCTAATTTTTTACCGTTGGCGTCTTCATAAGTGCCTTCATAGCTGGCATATTCAACTCTGCGGTCTTTCATGAGTGGTAAAGTACAGGTTGCTATGCTATCTATCTCTTTCATCAACTCATGAGCAAATGAAGCCATATTTTTCTGCCCTTTTTCTTTCGTTCCTAATGCTGCATAGCCATTAATGCCACTGGTATTCAGGTTTCCGGTTTCAATCATTACCGGGGTCATATTCCCACTTTTTCCCTTCATGCTCGAATCGTTCACGGCTTTGCTCATATCTACTAAATCAGGACGAAGACTTAATACATTAGATGTCTCCAATTCATCAGCATGACCACTATACGTTTTGGTTCTGAAACGGGCTTCGGCTTTATCAAACGATGGTCGGTCGTATCGGCTATAATAAAGTAAGATGCCTTCTTCTGCCAACGTCTTTGCAGCGGTTTCAAGGGTAGGAGTGGTGCTGACACCCACATTGATTATATAGAATCTTCTCGGCCCATAACCTGCGAGACTTCTCACAATCTCAACCACCATATTAGTTGCCGTGGCAAAGGTAGTACTGGTAGAACCTGGATATTTTAAAAAAGCAGGATAAAACCCATAGCTGACAACAGGTGTAATCACAACTTTTCTTTCTGAAGCTACTCTTTTAGCCAACCCCTCAGCTTGAAGAAAATCAGTTGATAAGGGTAGGTGAGGGCCATGTTCTTTGGCCGCCGCCCCCAGAGGTATTACAACTACCGTTTCGTTATTCAATATCTTTTGTGCCTCTGTCCAGCTAATATCTTCAAGATAAATGGCTTTATTGGCCGGGTTTCTCTGTTGGGCTAGGCATGCAAAAGAAAGATTAATGAAAAAGAGGATAATAATTTTATTCATACATTTTGCTTTATTTAAACGGCATAGTAGTGAATAATCTATAGCTTCACTTTTGCCCGATCAGACAATTTTTATTTTTTTTGGTGAAAAGGTAGCCACCGTAGAGGCTACCTTTTTTATGGTAAAAAAAACTTGCCAAAACCTATTTAAGACTACTCACAAACCCTTTAACCAATGCCTGAACGCTACTTTTCAACAATGATTCATTCACTAGCAAATTAAATCCATTGGTTAAGTTAGGGTTGACTATTATACCGTTTTTCTTAAGGTTCTCAGCATATACTTTCGGCTCAATGCCTTTCACTTTCATCTTAAAAATATTTGTTCCATTAGGAATACGTTGTAATTCAAAACTATCATGGTTATCCAGCTTTTTTATCAATTCTTCTCCCATGTTTACAGCTTTGCTGTATCTATCCGAAAAACCCTCTAAATAGTGTAAAGCTACGGCTGCATAGGTCCACACCTGATGTAATCCGCCACCAAACATCCGGCGGGCATGATACATCGGTGCAATCAACTCTTTTGGCCCGGCTAGTATCGCACCTGAGGCTGCATTAAAATATTTGTAAAGTGAGATATAAACCGTATCAAACAATGAAGCATAGGTAGCCGGACTAATACCTGTATAGCCGGATGCTAAAAAGAGCCTGGCCCCATCCAGGTGCATTTTAATATCATTAATCTTGGCTAATGCCGAAATTTGCTTCATTTGCTCATAATCAAATAACTCCCCCGTTGTCCTCCGTACCGGCGATTCAATAGAGATAACACCCACTTTAGACGCCACCCTTCCTCCGGCCGTACGTTTCAATACTTCATTCACTTCATCAACCGTAAATGTAGCCTTCTCAAAGCCTAAAGGAATCAGATTAAGATTACTCAGCGTTTGGGCACAATCTCCCGTATCATTATATACATGGCTTTCATGTTGCAGAATCACCCTGGTATTCTTACCTGCCAGAGTTCTGATAGCTAAATGATTTGCCAATGTACCGGTGGGCATAAACACAGCCGCTTCTTTACCTAATATT
>CBIHRH010000495.1:0-4487 GCA_966212365.1 uncultured Emticicia sp.
AATCCAATCTTTTAATTTAACAACCGTTTAGTGAAAATCAATCAGGTTTATCTTGGACTTGGGTCAAATCTGGGTAACAGGCAGGAAAACCTAGATCTGGCTTGTCAACATATTTCCGAAAGTATCGGAGCTATCATAGCACAATCAAGCATCTATGAAACAGCCGCCTGGGGTTTAACCGAGCAGAATGATTTTCTGAATCAGGTTATTTGTATTACAACCGATTATGAAGCGACTGAGGTATTAGGTATGATTCTGGCAGTTGAACAATCAATGGGAAGAATACGGGAGGTTAAATGGGGTGCGAGAATCATAGATATTGATATACTATACTATAACGATGCTATCATTAAACTTGATAATCTGACTATCCCTCACCCATTTATCCAGGATCGTCGGTTTGTTTTAGCACCATTGGCAGAAGTCGCTCCTGACCTTATTCATCCTCTATTACATAAAACCAACGCCACATTATTAGCCAATTGTATTGATACCAGCGAGGTTATAAAAAAACAATAGCTACGACAATCTGCCGTAGCTAGTTTCAAAAAATTGTATTTATTAATTAATTTTCCATTCTCCGTCTTTATAGAAATCCAGGATTTTTTGTTGCAATAGTACTTCATATTTCGCCTGAACCAAATTGCTTCTTGCACGGTCGAAATTGGTTTTTGCCAAAACGTATTCTACTGTATTAACTGTACCTGCACTTATTTTACTTTCTACAGCTTTTACGTTATCCTGATTAATGCTTACCTGATCTGTGGCTACTCTATATCTTGCAGACGCAGCATCAAATGATTGGAATGATTGTTCAATGGCTTGGCGCAATTGAAGTTTAGCTGTGTTCAAGGCATTCTCTGTCAGTTGTTGTTGCACTTTTACAGCTGCTACACGTGGTCTGTTTTGTAAACCTCCTAAAATCGGAATATTGAAGTTTAACGATAAAGAACCGTTACGTGTACCATTAATCTGTTGCACATAATTCTCATTCTTATTAGAAGTCGAATAAAACGCTCCATAACTTGCCGAAAGCGTAATATTAGGCATTACATTAGCTTTCGTAGCTTTAATCAGATTATTATAGCTTCTCAATTGTAATTCTGCTCTTTTAACCGTTGGGAAATTAGCCAGTGACTGGTCGTATAACTGATTTACAAAGTCATTATCGATTTTGTATACATTTACTTCGTCAGCGATAGGTTCAAATACAATATTATTGGTAGGAGTAAGATTCATCAATTGGAATAACAACAAACGATTGGTTTTCAATGAGTTTTGAACAGTTACGAACGAGAACTCGTCATTAGCCAATTGAGACCTCACTAAAAAATGCTCTGCCTGGCCTAATAACCCGGCACTTACCATTTTGTTTATTCTGTCTAACTGAGTCTTAGAAGATTCTACTTGTTGTCTTGCCACCTCAACTAGCTCCTGCGAAGCCAATACCTGTAAATAAGCTTGTATAAGGTTAATTGTAACTAAGTTACGACTTGCCTCAATGCCTTTTGCTCCGGCTTCTTTTAACAGGATATTCTGTTGAATTTGGTTTTTTATCTGAAAACCATTGAAGAGCGTAACACTGGCATCAATCCCGAAACCATTGGTACTATATAATTCCTCAATATAAGAGTTCGTAAAACGGTCGATACTTCTACCAATACGTAGGTCCTGTCCAACACCGAAACCGATTCTTGGGTATTGCAAAGACTTCACTCTCATTAATTCAACATTGGCTGCTTCGGCCTGTATCTGGCTTTCTCTATAAGTTAAATTGTTTTTGATGGCCACATCAAGACACTCTTTCAGGGTCATTTTGTTTTGAGCAAATGCACCCGAAAGGCTCAGGGTAAACGAAAAAAACAGTAAGTATTTGGTTAAATTCTTCATTGTATTGCTATAAATCACTGATTTCAAAACTTTCTTTTGATTACTCCACCCAGCCGTCTTTTAGTCTGATAATTCTGTGACCGTAACTGGCATTTTCTTCTGAGTGTGTTACTTGTACGATGGTTACTCCATCTTTTTCATTTAATTCTTTAAATAGCTCCATAATTTGTCTGGCTTGCTCGGAATGGAGGTTTCCGGTAGGTTCATCGGCAAAGATGATTTTTGGCTCGGCTACAATGGCTCTGGCAATACCTACTAGTTGTTGTTGTCCACCCGACACTTGTGTTGGGAAAAGGTCTTTTTTAGCTACCATATTAAAACGGTCTAACACGTCAGCTACTCTACTTTTGCGTTCAGAACCCGACTGGCCTTTGTACAAAAGCGGTGTCTCTATGTTTTCATAAACAGTTAGTTCGTCTATCAGATGGTAAGCCTGAAATACAAATCCTATACTGGTTCTATGTAATTCAGTGCGTTTTTTCTCCGAAAGTTTTTGTACTGGTACATCTTCAAATAAATATTCTCCTTCTGATGCTTCTTCTAACAAACCTAAGATGTGTAGCAAGGTAGATTTACCAGAGCCTGACGGCCCCATGATTGACACGAACTCGCCCTGATTGATAGTAAGATTGACGTTTCTTAATACATAAATTTTTCCGAAGCCTGCGGGGTAGTATTTAGATATGTTTTTTAATTGAATCATTTTGATTGAATTGATTAGTTCTATGCGTTAAGATACTATTTCCTAGCCGATTTTCAGGTTTAAATTCTGTATACATAAGTGCCAAAGTTTATGCCATTAAATTTAAAATGCTGATAATCAGTGGTTTATGTTGATTTTTGCAAAATAAAAATGTCCGAAAACGGACAAGATTTGTACGCCTTCGGACAAGGGGCAGGGTTATAAAAAAGGTGCTATCAGTTCATGTATTTTTTGCCGTTCGAGTACTTCATATCAATCCCTGATTTGAATTTTGTATTATCAAAATTGCCTGAATCTTTAAACTCAGCATATTTGAAATCAGCATGCTGATTAAAAGATGAGCCTTTAAAAGTGACACGTTCGTTGAAATTAGCATATTTAAAATCAGCATAATCTCTGAATGCTACGCTATAAAAATCAGCATCGTATTTAAAGTTTGAATACTTGAAGTTGGCGTATTCGCCAAAAGTGCAATTCGCAAAGTTTGATTCTCTTTTAAAGTCAGTATACTTGAAATTAGCTTCTTTACCAAACTTTGTGCCGGCAAAAGATGCCTTTTCGGCAAAATCAGAGTATTTGAATTCACTCAGGCCCTCGAAAGTGCAATTTTCAAAAACCACACTCTTTTCGAAATCGGTGGTATATGTTTCGCCATCACCCATACTGATGCTCCAATTCTTACCGCCTTTTTTATCTTCATTGTTTTTGTAAGCAATGAAATCATCTTTGAAAGTACAGTTTTTGAAAGAAACAGGCACTTCCACTGTGCTTTTGTACTCTTCATAATCTCTGTTTTTTTTCACACGTTGCTTATTAGAAAGCTCGGTCAGGTCTAATTTACCTGTGATTACGGCTCCTTCATAACTTACAGCCTGCCCTTTATCAATAGCCTCAAAAATAGTCTTTGCTGAAACTTCTTTTTGAGCCGATGCTGTGCTGATAATACCTGCGCAGAAAAAGAAAATAAGTAGTTTTTTCATTGTCTTATTATTTGTGGGGCGAACGTCTCGTTCGCCGTTATATTATCTATAATTTTGAGTAACAAGAATTCAGAATTGTCACTATCTGCGAGCGGGACGCTCGCGCCACAATTTTTACTCATTAATATGAATCCCACCAGAATTTGCATCCATCGTTACTGGAATCCCACCACCATTTACTGTACCTTTCACACGGTCTTTTTCCATTCTTCCACTAAAGTTTTTGATTTCTGGTACACGCACACGGTTAGCGTCAAGATCAAGGTCTAAACCTTTATCCATTGGCATTCTTACATTGATGCTACCTGCACTTGTTGATAAAGAAAGATATTTGCCAAACGATTTGATATCGGCATCAATACCACCACCACTGGTTGAAGCTTTTACACTTGCTCTGATATCATCCAGATGAATAGAACCACCTGAAGTTGAAGTAATCAATTCACCAGTGATTTCTTCTGCTCTTACACCACCACCGCTGGTGGTAGCTTTGATTGTACCATCAAGACCTTTTAAACGTAAACCACCACCCGAAGTGCTTAGTCTGATATCGCCTTTACAGTTGTCAGCGCCGATGCCACCACCGCTGGTACTTACATCAATTACATCACGACAGCCTGTTAAATCAATACCACCGCCAGAGGTTCTTCCTTTGACATTGCCACCTAAGTTAGTTAATTTCAAGCCGCCGCCACTAGTCGTAAACTCTAAATTCCCGGTTAAGTTTTTCAGATTGATTCCACCACCACTGGTTTGTAAATCTGTTGAAACTTTTTCTGGTGAGTAGATTTTAAAAGTAATGTTCAATGATTTTTTCCAGTCGTTCCAATTGCTTTCGCGTTTTCTTTTAGCTAAACAATATACGGTGCCACCTTCTTTTTTTACACTTAATTCATATTCTTCCAGACGTTCTT